>BQJX01000653.1 GCA_021604925.1 Gemmatimonadota bacterium | reverse complement strand
ATCCGAGGACATGGTCCAGACCCTGGGGATCCTGGCGGATCTCGGCGTGAACTGGGTGGCGATCCATCCCTACGGGGGCGTGCGCAACGACGGCACCGTGGGGCAGTCCCGCATCGATCGGCTGTACGACAATCCCTACTGGCTGACGCGCGCCATCGACGAAGCCCATGCCCACGGGATGAAGATCCTGATCAAGCCGCACCTGGCCTACTGGGGATCCGGGTTCTCCTGGCGCGGCGACATCACGTTCGAGACCGAGGCCGAGTGGTCGCGCTTCTTTGCCACGTACCGCGAATGGATCGTCCGCGTCGCGAAGCTGTGCGGCAAGGCCGACGGGTTCGCGGTAGGCACGGAGATGGACGGCACCATGGCCTTCGAGTCGGAATGGCGCTCGATCATTGCGGACGTTCGCCGCGAGGTGCACGCCCCGCTCACGTATTCCGCCTCCTGGAACCGCTACCAGGAGGTCCCGTTCTGGGACGCACTGGATGCGATCTCGGTGCAGTCGTACTTCCCGCTGGTGGAACACGAGCAGGCGCCTACCGACGAGGAGTTGCGAAGGGGCTGGCGCACCATCGTGGCCCAGCTGGAACAGTACGGGCTGGCGCACGACCGTCCGATCGTGCTCGGCGAACTCGGCTACAACCGTTCGCTGGAAGCGGCCATCCGCCCGTGGGAGTACCGCACGCATTCCGATCCGGCCGCCGAGGAACTGCAGGTGCGTTGCCTGGAGACGGCCCTGGACGCGCTGGCGCAAAGCTCCGGCATCAAGGGTGCCTTCCTGTGGAAGTGGTTTCCGGGCGAGGTCTCGCGCGGCAACTTCCTCAAGTCGACTCCCGCAATGCGGGGCGTGATCTCCCGGCACTGGCGCCGAAGCTAGTCGTCGTACCCCATGGCGGCCCGCCGCGAAGTCATCGCGGTCTTGAGCGTCTTCTGGGTCTTGATCTTGGCCACCCGCATCTTGATGTAGTCGGCCACCGTGAGTTCGTCGACGCCGTCGTCCACGTTCGTGCCGTCCGCCTGGGCTCTCCCGTAGGCGTGGGTCGAGCCGGCCGAGAACAGGTCGTTGAGGAGACGAACCATTTCCGGACTCTCGTTCGCCGTGATCCATTGGTGGCCGTTGTGACGCGGCCGGCCGGTGTACGGATCGTTCCCGCCGTTGGCTCCCAGGTACGCGTTCGCACTCTGGGCGAAGTACTCCCGCTCGTCGAACGCCGCGTAGCAGTCCTGAAGCTCGAACAGGCTCGAGTACTGGAAGTGGCGATCCGCGGGCGGCGGATTCATCACGTAGCCCGGACCCTTCCAGACGAAGTAGAGCTTGGGAGCGGGCAGTTGCGCCAACTTCCTCCGGGGGCCGTCCACCCACTCGCGACTGAAGACCTTGTCCAGCGATTGCTGGGTCGCAGCCACGCTGGCATCATCGATGATGATGCGATTGTTGGCGGCGTCGATGCGCACGCCCTTCCGCCGATTGAACGACGCGCGGATCGTGGCCTTGTGCTCGGCGCTCATCGCGGCGCTCATGTGGATGCCGTGCGCGAACTCGTGTGACGTCGTGGAATACCGGGCCGCGTAGCAACCGCCCCCCACCGCCGCCACCGCGGGCCCGACCCCGGTGCCCAGCAGGTTCTCCTCGGTCACCGCCACGTACATCTTGCCGCCGACGCTCAAGCCGCCCACCCCGCGGGTCTCGTTCCAGAGCCGGGGAGTTCCACCGTCCTGGTTGATCGCCACATCCTTCAGCGAAGCGAACTCGGGGAGATCGGTCATCGGTCGGTTCGCCGGCACCACCACGACCTCGATGCCGGTGGCCTCGAACCGCGTGGCGAGTTCCCGGTTCTTTCCCAGCATGGCGCTCAGGACCCGCAGCGCCTCCACGCGACAGGCGGACTGCTTCTTCTTGTCGATCACGCTGTCGACCTTGAGGACGGCCTTGGCGGCGAGGTAGCCGATCTGCTCCGTATTGAGATCGCCCTTCTCGTGACCCAGGGCCTCCGCGCGGGCGGCCGTCTTCTCCAGGAGCTCCTGGTGGAACGCGGCGCGACCTTTCATGGTCCGGGGATCCTTGTCTCCCGGAGCGATGTTCAGGTCCTTGGCGCTGGTCTCGTACTGCGACGTGACCTGCTGCCGCCGCTGATCCTGCTCCGGCGTTGCGCCGTACCGCGTCTTGTAGATCGTCTGGATCTGGCCGAGCAGCGTCTCGATCCCCTTGCGACGGTTGGAGGTCTTCTTGCCCTGGACCGGAATTGCCGACGTGTAGGGGTGGCTGTCGATCCAGTTCGCGCACGTCCGCTCGATGACGTAGAGCCAGTTGCCGGCCTCCGTGGACGGGGCCGCGTGCCCCTGATCCAGGGCCACCTCGATCGCCCGGAGTGCCTTCTTCCTCCGACCGAAGACGGATTGGGATCGCGTATTCGCCTGGAACTCCGACTTGGTCCAGAGCCCTTGGATCATCGAAAACCTCCGTTTGGTGGACGTCCGCGGTGGCCTTCCCGGCGCGATCG
>BQJX01000652.1 GCA_021604925.1 Gemmatimonadota bacterium | reverse complement strand
GTTGCGCTGGCGGTGGCAGCCCTTCGTCCGGCCGACTGAGGAGACACGGATGTCGCCCTGCGTTTTCTGTGACATCGTCGAAGGCAAGATCCCGGCCAAGATCGCGCACGAGGATCATCTGGCGGTGGCCTTTCACGATGTCTCCCCCAAGGCACCGGTTCACGTATTGGTGATCCCCCGCGAACACGTGGCGGATCTCGATGCGGCCACTCCGTCGCAGGAACTCCTGCTGGGACATCTTCTCCTGCTGGCGCGGGAGGTCGCGGACCGGGAGGGGCTGGGCAACGGGTACCGCGTGGTTATCAACCGCGGAGCGGATGGGGGCCAGACGGTCGACCATCTGCATCTGCATGTTCTGGGCGGACGCCCCCTGAGCTGGCCACCGGGCTGACCGGCCGCAAAGCGGACCGTTCCCACGGGGGCCGGCACCATCCCACGGGTCAGGCACCGCTCCGCGGTCGACCCGATCAACTTGACGGCGCGACACCGGATCTCTAGTCTGACCAATGTCTTCAGGGGAGAAGTTGCATGATATTTTCGACGGTTTGCGAGTACGGAATCCGAGCGCTGACGCACTTGGCCGCCTACGGCGAGTCCGGGCCGGTTCAGGTCAAGGACATCGCGGAGGCGGAGCAGATCCCCAGGCACTTCCTGGCCAAGATCCTGAACCAGCTCACGTACAAGGGGCTCGTGAAGGCCAGCCGGGGACCCGGGGGTGGCTTCCAGCTGCTGAAGTCGGCCGACGAGATCGAGATCGGTGAGATCATCGAGGCGATCGACGGCTTCGAGACCATCCGGGATCGATGCGTCCTGGGCCTGGACGCGTGCAGCGACAAGGATCCCTGCCCCATGCACGAGCAGTGGCACGGGGTTCGGGAGCCGTTCCTCCAGCAGGTCAGCACCCTGACCCTGGCCGCCCTGGGGGACACGATCCTCCACAAGCGGGCCAGTGCGAGCGACCCGGCCGCCGAGTAGCGCCTTCGACCCGAGGATGCCCTGAATGACGCAGGAACCACGCCTGTCCTTGCCACCGGAGGCCTACGAAGAGCTTCCCGAGGGCGTGAGCTTTCCTTCCGTGGTTCCGGCCAGCGAGACTCCCGCTGAATTCACGGCCAAGGCCGTGTTGATGGGCATCATCGTCGGGGTGGTCTTTGGAACGGCGAACGCCTACCTGGGCCTCAAGGTGGGTCTCACCGTGTCGGCCAGCATTCCGGCGGCCGTGATCGGCGTGGCCATGTTCCGGTTGCTGCGTCGCGGCACGATCCTCGAAACCAACATGGTGCAGACGATCGGTTCCGCCGGCGAGTCGCTCGCGGCGGGCGTCATCTTCACCCTGCCGGTGTTGTTCCTCTGGGACCTCTCGCCCAGCTTCTGGCCGATCTTCCCGCTGGCCATGTTCGGCGGGCTGTTGGGCGTCATGTTCATGATCCCGCTGCGCCGCTACCTGATCGTGCGCGAGCACGGGCGGCTCACGTATCCCGAGGGAACCGCGTGCGCCGAGGTCCTGGTGGCCAGTCAGGCGGGCGGCAGCCAGGCCAAGCTCCTCTTCCAGGGCATGGGGTTCGGGGCGCTGCACATGGCGCTGATGAAGCTCCTGCATCTGTGGCCCGAGGAGCCGAACATCATTGTGAACCGCGGCGGCTTCCGGACGTCGTTCGGAGGGGACTCCAGTCCGGAGCTGCTCGGCGTGGGGTTCATCATCGGTCCCAAGGTGGCGGCGGTCATGCTGTCCGGCGGCATCGTGGGGTGGGGTGTGATCATCCCGCTCATCTACCTGTTCGGTGACCAGGTCGGGACCCCGGTGGCGCCCGAGACCACGTCGCTGATCCGTGACATGGATTCGTTCACGATCTGGAGTCGGTATCTCCGCTACATCGGGGCGGGGGGCGTGGCGTTCGGCGGTCTGTTCACGCTGCTGAAGTCGCTGCCGGTGATCCTGCGGAGCTTCCGCCTAGCGATCGCGCACATGGGCGGCGGCGGCGGGCAGGAGGAGCGGACCATGCGCGATCTGCCGTTCTCCTGGATCATCATCGGTGCCGTCTCGCTGGTGCTGCTCACCGCGTTTCTGCCGCTGAAGGTCACCGGGGGCAGCATCGGACTCCTGGCCGGCCTCTTCGTGGTGATCTTCGCGTTCTTCTTCGTCACGGTGTCGTCCCGCATCGTGGGGTTGATCGGATCGTCCTCGAACCCGATTTCCGGAATGACCATCGCCACCGTGCTGGTGTGCGCGCTGATCTTTGGGGCGTCCAAGAGCGGAATCGATGCCAAGGTCACCGTCCTCACCATCGGAAGCCTGGTGTGCATTGCGGCGGCGATCGCCGGGGACACTTCGCAGGATCTCAAGACCGGGCACCTGGTGGGAGCCACCCCGTACAAGCAGCAGTGGGGCGAGGTGATCGGCGTGGTCACGGCGGCCATCGCCATGTCCACCGTGCTGGCGCTCTTCCGGCCCGAGATCATGTCCGGAGCGTTCAAGGCACCCCAGGCCAACCTCATCCGGCTCGTG
>BQJX01000651.1 GCA_021604925.1 Gemmatimonadota bacterium | reverse complement strand
GTGATGCGGATCCGGTTGCAGTGATCGCAGAACGGTTCCGACACGCTGCCGATCAGCCCGATCTCGCCGGCGCCGTCCTTCCAGCGCCAACGCTGCGCGGGGCCGGTCCCGTCCGGCTCCTGCAGCGGCTCCAGATCGCCCAGCGGTCGGATGATCTCCAGGATCTCGGCGTTCGTGACCACGCGGTCGTCCGACCACGCGTCCCCCGCCCCGATCGGCATGTACTCGATGAAGCGAATCGTGAAGCCGCGTTCCCGGGCCAGGCGCGCCAGCGGCGCCACCTCGTGGAGATTCTGGTCGCGCTGGATCACCGCGTTGACCTTGATCGGCGCGAACCCGGCCTCGGCCGCGGCTTCCAGGCCCTCCAGCACCGCGGGCAGCGCGTCGCGGCGCGTGAGCCGTTGGTAGAGCTCGCGGTCCACCGTGTCCAGGCTCACGTTGATCCGCTTCAGCCCCGCGTCACGCAGCGGCCCGGCCAGGCGTTTCAGACCGACGGCGTTCGTGGTCATGCCGATGTCGTCGATGCCGTCCACGGCCGCCAGCCGCGCCACCAGGTCCGGCAGGCCCTTGCGCAGCAGCGGCTCGCCCCCCGTAAGGCGGAGCTTGCGGATCCCCATCGGCGCGACCACGCGGACAAAGCGCTCGATCTCCTCGAACGAAAGGATGCCCGAACGCGGCAGCCACTCCACTTCTTCCGTGGGAATGCAGTACGAGCAGCGCAGGTTGCATCGATCGGTGACCGAGATCCGCAGATTCACGATGCCGCGGCCGAACGAGTCTACGAGCATTCCGTGGCTCCTTCCGGGGTGACTCCGGGGGACCGGTCGGCCTCCGGCACCGAGAAGCCCGGGGCCCACTCGGTGGTTCCGTCATCAAAGCGCTCGTTCTTCCACACCGGGACCACCTGTTTGATCCGATCGATCAGGGCTCGCGCCGCCCGGAAGGCCGCCTCACGGTGCGCGGCCGACGCCGCCACCACCACGCTGGCCTCGCCGACCCTGAGGAGCCCGGTGCGATGCACGGCGGCCACCCGGTGGATCTCCGGATCCCGGAGCACCTCGGCGGCAAGGTCCGCCAGTTTGGCGCGGGCCAGCTCCGGCACCGCCGAGTACTCGATGCTGACCACCCCGCGGCCCTGGTGCTCGTTACGGACGTTGCCGGAGAACGTGACCACGCCGCCGGATCCCGGCGTTCCCACGAACGCGGACAGCGCCGCTGGGTCGATCGGGTGCGTGACCACTTCCACCAGAATCCGCTCCGGGTTCACGTGCCTACCCCCCACTGACCGGCGGGATGAGATGCAGCGACCGGTCCCGCACCGGGGCGCCGTCCGCCAGGTACTCGCGGTCGGTGGCCAGCGCCGACACGGCGGCCAGCCCCTTCAACTCGGGGTGCTGGACCACCAGCGCCCGTTTCAGATCGCCGCACGTCGCCGCGTCGTCGATCCGGACGGCCGTCTCGGCCGCCCCGACCAGATCCGCGGCCTGGGCGTGAAATCGCACGGTCACCTGCATTCGGGGTCTCTTCTCTTTGAGAGGCCGGTTCGATCGCGCAGCGAATCTCGGGCAGCGAGCGGTCCGCGGGCGGGGCCAGACCCCAATCATAGGTCCGGGCGGGAGCCCCGGGCAAGGGGGCGCCTTGACCGTTTTCGGACCCCTTCCTAGACTGCGGGGCCCATTCGTCCTGGAGCCGGCCATGCAGATCGTGGAAATGGAGTCGCTGCGCAACTTTGACTCCCGAAAGATGAAGAAGAACTCGCTGTTCGAGACCGCCCGGTTCTTCTGCGATCTGTACTGTCTGGAGGCCGGGCAATCCCAGGCGCCCCACGACCACGCCGAATCCGACAAGGTCTACATAGTGGTGGAGGGCGAAGGCACGTTCCAGGTCGGCGCCGAGTTCGAAGCGCTGGAGGCGGGACAGGCGGTCCTGGCTCCGGCCGGCGAAATCCACGGCGTGGTGAACGAGGGACCGGAGCGACTGGTCTGCCTCGTGTTCATGGCGCCCCATCCCCATCCGCATCCGTGAACATGAGCTCATTCGTGTATCCGGCCAACGAGGATTCCTTTGAGGAAGCCGTTCTGGCCAAGTCGCACGAGGTTCCCGTGGTCGTGGATTTCTGGGCGCCCTGGTGCGGACCCTGCCTCCAACTCGGTCCGGTCCTGGAAGAGTTGGCCCAGGCGGCCGGGGGCGCGTGGCTCCTGGCCAAGGTCAACTCGGACGAGAACCCCACCCTGTCGCAGGTCTGGCGAGTCCAGGGCATCCCCCAGGTGATTGCGTTCGTGGACGGCGAGGCGGTGGACCAGTTCACCGGCGCGCTGCCCAAGCCGGCGATCGAGGCGTTCCTGAAGAAGCTCGTTCCGTCCCGGGCGGAGCGGCTCGCGCGGGAAGCCGCGGCCGCGCAGAAGGACGGCGACAAGGACCGCGAACTGGATCTCTGGAGTCAGGTGCTGGAGAGCGACCCGGAGTTCCACGTGGCCCGCATCCGCCGCGCGCGCATCCTGCTGGGCCGCGGCAACC
>BQJX01000650.1 GCA_021604925.1 Gemmatimonadota bacterium | reverse complement strand
GGCCAGGCCGGTCACGACGGACCCGGGGCGCGCTCCGATTCCGGATCCGGCCCCGGCGCCATCGGTTCGCGATGCTTCTTCGCTGCGCTCAACCGCTCCGGCCGCCGCCCCGTCGCCGTCGCGGAAGGTCCCGCTTCCCGCGGCCAAGGGCTAACGCAGCCTAGCGCGCGCTGCCCGCGGCCCGCGCCCGTTGGCACCGGGCTTCGGACTCGCTCCGCACCGCGTCCGGATTCCACTCCGCGGCCGGGGTGCACCATCCCGCCATTTCGAGCAGCGCCACGTCGGCCAGCGCGGCGGTGTGTTCCGGAGCGTCGTTCAGGCAGGGGATGAACCGGTAGCGACCGCCCCCCGCACCTTCGAAGACGTGCCGGTTCTCGCGCCCGATCTCGTCGATCGTCTCCAGGCAGTCGGCCGAGAATCCGGGGCAGAGCACGTCCACGCTGGCCCCCGGCTTGTCCTGGGCGTACCGCTCGAGCGTCTCGTCCGTGTACGGCCGCAGCCACTCCTCCTTGCCGAACAGCGACTGGAAGGTGACCTGCCACGCGCCGTCGGCCAGTTGCAGACTCTCGGCCACGAGGCGCGCCGTCTTGAGGCACTCGCAGTGGTACGGATCCCCGTTCTCCAGGTAGCGCAGCGGCATTCCGTGGAACGAGAAGAACAGGCGATCGGGCGGGCCGCCGTCTTTCCAGGTCTCGCGAATGCTGTTGGCCAACGCGGAGATGTAGCCGGGGTGATCGTGGTAGTGGTGCACCATGCGGAGGCCGGGGACCCAGCGCCAGAGTTTCAGCGAGTCGGCAACCGCGTCAAACGTGGATCCGGTGGTGACCGCCGAATACTGCGGGTACGCCGGGAAGATCAGGATCCTGCGACACTGCTTGCCCCGGAGTTCCTCCAGGCCGGCGTCGATGGACGGATTGCCGTAGCGCATCCCCACGGCCACGTGCACCGGATTCCCGATCTGCGCGCGCAACGCGCTCTCCACCGCGGCCGCCTGCCGTTTGGTGATGAAGAGCAGGGGCGACCCTTCTTCCGTCCAGACCTTCTCGTACAGCTTGGCCGAGTTCCGGGGGCGCGTGTTCAGGATGATCCCGTTCAAGATCAGCCACCACTTCCAGCGAGGAAGCTCCACGACGCGCGGATCCCAAAGGAACTCCTTGAGGTAGCGTTTCAGGGCCGGGCGCGTGGGCGCATCCGGCGTGCCGAGGTTCGCAAAGAGGACGCCGATGGCCGGCACCTCGGCATGATCGTGATTCCGTTCGATGGTGTATTCAGGCGGCATGACGGGTTCCCGATGGGGTCGCGGTTCCAGGGCCGACGCTGCGACGCAGGGTATCCGCCGATCGTGCGATTGGGTAGGGCGTTCTCCACGAAAACGGGCCGCCGAGGGAGCGGCGGCCCGAGGTGGAGCGAGGGAGTGATGGAGGAGGCTAGGGGGTGTGGACGATCTCGAAATCCAGCGTGCCGGAGCGACGCCCTTCGGATTCCGTCAGGCGGGCGCGGACCTGGTAGTGGCCCGGACTCAGAGGTTCGTCGTTGTTGCCGGTCTGGTCCCAGGTCCACCGGTAGGTGACCTCGTGACCGGGAGCGATCGTGCGATCGTGCAGCGCCATCGTGTACATGCGACCGAACGACGAGTTCGCCACCACGTTGTCGTGCGAATCCAGGATCTCGATGTCGTGCTCCTGCCCGTTCACGAAGGACAGGGTCATGGCGTGGTGGCTCGGATTCGAGACGGTGAACGTGATGTCCACGGGCTGCCCCTGCTCGTACCCGGTGCGGTCCGTCTCCAGCGTGAGACGCAGCGGGTCGCGATCCACGGCCACTTCGTTGCGGTGCGAACCCTGGGCCACGTTGGGGCCGGGGTTCGAGTGGGAGTCGTCCGGGCCCATGAGGCAGGCGCCCTGAAGAAGAGCGGCGGCGATCACGCCGAGGACCTTGTAGAACGGGGAGGCTTTCATCTGGGATCTCCTGGGAAAAACGTGAGAGTCGGAAGACGTTCGATTCATCCAGGAATGCGGAAGCGAGGCGCAGGACGCGCAACGCCGCGACCGCTACCGGAGGAACGTCGCCTTGACCCGGCCCCACGTGGAAGCCTGCGGGGGGCCTGAGACGCCCGAGCGGCACTCCACCGGTCCGGCCCCGATGGTCCCGCATCCGGTCACGGTGTTCGGCAGGCACGGAGACGCCTCGTCGATTCCGGCGCTTGTGGCATTGCAGAAGTGGGGATCCGCGGAGAGGTTGCCGGCCTGTCCCCTCTGAGATGCGAGGCAGTCCACCCAGTCGCCGCCGGAGTTGTCCCAGACGTTGCAGCACAGCAGCACGGGAGCGGCGCCGCCCACGCCGCAGAAGAATGGCGCCTCGCCCTCGCCCGAGACGATCAGTGTGTGATCCAGGGTGGCCGGCGCTCGGGATTGCCAGAAGATGGCGGATCCCTGCTGGCCGCATCGATTCGCTCGGAAGGTACATCGCCGGATCGACGGCCGGGACTCGTACGCGTAGACGGCCCCGGCGTCGGCCG
>BQJX01000649.1 GCA_021604925.1 Gemmatimonadota bacterium | reverse complement strand
CGAACGCGCCGTGTCCATGATTCCCGGAGCCGTCACGCCCGAACAGCTGGAGGACAACCCCGAGCAGTTCCGCGACCAGCGGATCGTGTGCTACTGCACCATCGGCTATCGAAGCGGGCGCTACGCCCAGCAGTTGCGACGGGAGGGATGGGCGGCCGAGAATCTGGCGGGCAGCCTGCTGGCCTGGGTGCAGGAAGGCGGTCCGCTGGTGGACGCCGCCGGCCCCACGCGGCGCGTGCATGTGTACGGCGAGAAGTGGAACCTGTTGCCGCCGGGCTATGAGGCGGTCTGGTAGACTCCGCGAACGCGCCGACCTCGCCGGAATCGATCCCGGCTACCCCGCCTCCCTCCACCGGAGCGCCCCGTGCCCGTCTACCTTCAGTACTACTTCTGGCTGATCGCGGTGTCGCTGTTCTGCTTTGCGCTGGAGCGACTGCGTCCCTGGCGCAAGGACCAGAAGGTGCTCCGCAAGGGCATCGGCCAGGACCTGTTCTGGCTCGTCTTCAACGGGCACTACCTGGGCATGGTGCTGGCCATGGTGAGTGGCCGCGTGGTGCACGCGTTCAACGACGTGCTGTTCGGGCTGGGAGTGCCCGTGCCGGAGTCACTGGCGCTGGTGAGCGGTCAGCCGTTCTGGTTGCAGTTCGCGGTCTTCTTCGTGCTGAAGGACTTCGTGGAGTGGAACATCCATCGGATGTTGCATCGGACGCCCTGGCTCTGGGAGTTCCACAAGTTGCATCACAGCATCGAGGAGCTGGACTGGATCGGGAACTTCCGCTTCCACTGGGCGGAGGTCATCGTCTACAAGATGCTCTCGTATCTGCCGCTCGTGATTCTGGGCGTCGATGGCAACGTGATCCTGGTCATGGCGGTGATCGGGACGCTGATGCAGGATCTCAACCACTCCAACCTGCCCATCGATTGGGGTCCGGGACGATACCTCCTGAACTCGGCCAAGATGCACGTGTGGCACCACGACGTGGAGCTGCACGGCAAGGGCGGCCAGAACTTCGGGATCGTGCTGAGCGTGTGGGACTGGATCTTCGGGACGGCGTACTGGCCCGAGGGGCAGGAGAAGCCCGCGCGGCTGGGGTTCCGGGACATGGAGACCACGTACCCCACGGGCCTGGCGGCGCGCTTTCTCTATCCGTTCGTGAAGCTGGGTGCGGCGCGGCGTCGCGACTAGCCGCGACGGCGTCCCGGCCGGGACGCGGACTGCGGCCCGCAGCCGCCTACTCCATCAACCAGATGTCCAGGTTGCCGCTGCGGTCGGAGTGGAACGCCACGCGATCGCCGTCCGGATGCCACGCGGCACCGCCGTCCCCGACGGTTCCGCTCCCGAACGTGACCTGCGCGGCCGCTTCTTCCGGATCCATGCTCTTGCGCCACAGATTGCCGTCCAGGGCGCTGCCGCGGGTGAGCAGCAGCGTGGCGTTGGTGGCCCACACGGGATCGGACTCGGTCACGCCCACGTCGCCGGTGAGCGGCGTGACTTCGGTCTCGCCGAGCCGCATCGTGTACACGTGCGGAACGCCGAAGTTGAGTCCCGACGAGAACGCCAGGTAGTCGCCGTTCGGCGAGATCGCCGGCGACGTGTCGTCGTTCGCGAAACTGGTGATCTGCAGCGGGGTCATGGTGCCCACTTCCTGCCGCCAGATGTTGAACTCGCCGGACCCGCGGCTCGAGGCGAAGTACAGGTGGGCGCCGCCCGGGGACCAGGTCGGCTCCTGGTCCGCGTTGTTGCCAAAGGTCTGGTTCTCGGCGTCCGCCTCGCCGGTGGCGAGCGGCATCAGCCACACGTCGAACGTGCCCGCGCGATCCGAATCGAACGCCAGCCAGGCGCCGTCGGGGGAGAACGCGGGGTGACGGTCCTCGTTCAGGTCCGACGTCAGACGGGTCTGGCCGCTGCCGTCTCCGTTCATCATCCACAGGTCGAACTGTCCACCATCGCGGTCGGCCTGGAACGCCAGTTGGGTTCCGTCCGGCGACCACGCCGGATTCAGGTCATCGTTCACGTCGGTGGTGAGCTGGGTGAGCGTCCGCTCCGCCACCGTGAGCTGCGCCGAGCTGCTGGTCGAGTGGTCGAGCGTATCGAACGCTTCCACGTGGATGGCGAGCGGGCCGCCGGCCAGCAGATCCATCGTGACGAAGTGCGCTTCGAAGGGCGCCGACGTGTCCACGATGACCGCGTCGGTGCCGCGCCGGAACTCCACCCGATCGATGCCGTCGGCGTCCGTGGCGTCCACCGTCACGCGGAAGCCGACCCCGGAGACCGTGGCCCCCGCCTGCGGCGAGGTGATGGTGATGACCGGATTCCCTTCATTCACCGGCGGGAGCATCTTGGAGTCACAACCAAGCACGAGAAGTGACGAGGCGAGCCCGACGCACGCCAGGGCCGCACGAGTTGTCCGAACGTTCACTGAGTTCCTCCAAGGTGCCGGGCGCTCGCCCGCCGTCAACGGAGCCAAATCCTTGAGCTACACTATCTTCGACGGATTTCCGGGCCCGCTTGAGGGCC
>BQJX01000648.1 GCA_021604925.1 Gemmatimonadota bacterium | reverse complement strand
CCGGCCGCCACGTAGTAGCGCACCTGATCCATCAGCTGCCGGTAGGCCGGCACACCCGAGCTCGGGTCGACTTGAAAATGCAGGAGATCACTCATCTGTCCGACTGTATGGTAACACCCATACAGTAGATTCGCAAACACCGGCTTGATATTTCACCGCGGATCGAAAAAGAATGGAGACCGGCGCCCTGGAACGCTAGAATCCCCGTCCCACGCCGAACATCTGACGGGCACGATGTCATTCTGAACGTCACAAACCATGGAGGAGAAGAATGTTACGGACCACACTGAGCTTGATCCTGATCATCGGCGCACTGGGCGCGCCGGTAAGCGCGCAGACCGGTGACGTCGATTCCGGCGGCGAGACGCCGAGCGTCGAGAAGCTGGTCGCCGACGCTCTCGCCGCTCACAAAGCCGGCAAGTCGATGGAAGCCATCCAGCATCTGCAGGCCGCGATCGACGCGATTCAGCAGGTCGGCACCAAGAGCCTGACCTCTTTCCTGCCGCCGGTCCCGGAAGACTGGAACGCCACCGAACCGAAGACCATCAACGGCAACTGGGGCTCGGGTGCTCAGGCCTTCCAGTGGTCGCAGGTGACGCGCACGTACACGACCAAGGACGGCATGCGCGTCTCCGTCACGTTCAGCAACTCGCCTCAGCTCATCGCCTCGCAGCGCCAGATGGCAGCGACGTTCGGCAACGAGCAGATGGTCAAGATGATGAACATGGATCCGAACAAGGAGATCAAGGTATTCAAGAAGGAAGGCTGGAACGGCTGGACCATCGTCGAGAAGAACAAGGCCTCGGGCGTCGCCTTCGGCGACAAGATCATGGTCAGCGTCGATCTCAACCGCGGCACCGAGGAAGTCTTCTCGAAGTTCTGGAAGCAGGTCGACTTCGACGGTCTTCGCGGCGCCAAGTAGTCGGTTCACCGCACCCCACGGATACGAGCCGCGCGCCGGCGCGGCTCGTGTCCTGCTCTGCTTCCCATGACAGCCCGTCCACCCGCGCCCGATCACGCGCTGTCCGCGTGGATCAGGCCTTCGGCTGCGTCATCGAGATCGGATCGAGCAGTTCGTCGAGCCTGGCCTCGTCGAGCAGTCCTCGTTCGAGCACGACTTCGCGCAGCGTCTTGTTCTCGGCGTACGCCTGCTTGGCAACGCTCGCTGCGGCGTCGTAGCCGATCTCCGGATTGAGCGCCGTCACCAGCATCAGGCTCTTCTCCACCAGTTCGCGACAGCGCTCGGCGTCCGCCTCCAGGTCCTGGATGCATCGTTCCTGGAACACCGCGGCGCCGTTGGCCAGCACGCGGATCTGCTCATGCAGGGCGTGGCACATGACCGGAAGCGTCACCAGCAGCTCGAAGTGACCGTCGCGTCCCGCGATGGTGTTGGTGACGTCGAGCCCCATGACGTACATCGAGACCTGGGCCAGCATCTCGCTCATCACCGGGTTGACCTTGCCGGGCATGATCGAGCTGCCCGGCTGCAGCGACGGGATCTTGATCTCGCCGATCCCGCACCGTGGACCGGACCCGAGCATGCGAACGTCGTTAGCGATCTTGGCGAACGACGTCGCGATTGTGCGCAGCAAACCGCTCACCTCGACGCAGGCATCGTTGGTGGCCTGCGCCTCGAAGTGGTTGGCCGCCTCGTAGAAGTCGATTCCGGTGTCGGCGTGCAGCACGTCACAGACGCGCGCCGCGAACTCGGGATGGGCGTTGATGCCCGTGCCCACGGCGGTTCCGCCGAGCGGCAGCTCGCGCGCGACGTCGATGGCGCGGTACGCGCGCTCGATGCCCTTGCGCACCTGCGCGGCATAGCCCGAGAACTCTTGCCCCAGAGTCAGTGGCGTCGCGTCCATGAGATGCGTGCGGCCGATCTTGCAGATCTCGGTCCACTGCTCCGCCTTGCTCTCGAGCCCGACCGCGAGCGTCTCGAGGGCCGGGATCAGGTGATACTGGATCGCGCAGGCCACGCTGACGCGGATGGCCGTCGGCACCACGTCGTTGCTCGACTGACCGTGATTGACGTGATCGTTGGGATGCACCGGTGCCTTCGAACCGACCTCGCCGCCGGCGATCTCGATCGCCCGGTTGGAGATCACTTCGTTGGTGTTCATGTTGGAACTGGTGCCCGAGCCCGTCTGAAACACGTCGATCGGAAAATGATCGTCGAGCTTGCCGTCGGCGACCTCGGCCGCCGCCTCGCGTATCCACGCCGCGACCTTCGAGTCGAGCTTGCCGAGATCTTCGTTGACGGTGGCCGCGGCCGACTTGATGCGGCCCATCGCGTGAATGAACGGCGGCGGCATGCGGTGCCCGCTGATCGGGAAGTTGTCGACCGCGCGCTGCGTCTGCGCACCGTAGTACGAGCCGGCCGGAATCTGGACATCGCCGAGACTGTCGGTCTCGGTACGAGAAGGCAGATTGACCTGAGTCATCGGACTCTCCGTATCGATTGTATGAGCCGTGGTGTTTGCATGTGCCGCGCGGCTTACACCTGCCGCGTTGATTGCAGGGACGTTG
>BQJX01000647.1 GCA_021604925.1 Gemmatimonadota bacterium | reverse complement strand
AGAGGCTGTTCATGGGTCAGTTCGTTCGTTCGCATCTGGAGCAGCTCGAAGCCGAGAGCATCCACATCATCCGCGAGGTGGCGGCCGAGTTCGACAACCCGGTGATGCTCTTCTCGGTGGGCAAGGACTCCTGCGTGATGCTGCACCTCGCCCGCAAGGCGTTCGCGCCCGGGCCGATTCCGTTCCCGCTGATGCACGTCAACACCACCTTCAAGTTCCGCGAGATGATCGAGTTTCGCGATCGCGCCGTATCAGAGGCCGGCGCCAAACTGATCGAGTGGATCAGTCCCACGGGCGTCGAGAACGGGATCAACCCGTTCGACCACGGGAGCCAGAAGTACACGCTGGTGATGAAGACCGAGGCGCTCAAGGACGGGCTGAACCACTACAAGTTCGACGCGGCGTTCGGCGGCGCCCGTCGTGACGAGGAGAAGAGTCGCGCCAAGGAGCGGGTCTTCTCTTTTCGCGACAAGATGCATCAGTGGGAGCCGCGGGCCCAGCGACCCGAGCTGTGGAATCTCTACAACGCCCGCATCCAGAAGGGCGAGTCCATTCGCGTGTTCCCCCTGTCGAACTGGACCGAGCTCGACGTGTGGCTCTACGTCTACTACGAGCAGATCCCCATGGTGCCGCTCTACTTCGCCAAGGAGCGGCCGATCGTGGAGCGCGACGGCGCGCTCATCATGGTGGACGATGATCGTATGCCGCTGGAACCGGGCGAGAAACCGAAGATGCGGCGAGTCCGGTTCCGCACGTTGGGCTGCTACCCGTTGACGGGAGCGGTGGAGTCCGACGCCGACACGGTCCCCAAGATGATCGAAGAGATGCTGCTCGATCCGAGTTCCGAACGCCAAGGTCGGGTCATTGACCACGACGAAGCCGGATCCATGGAAAAGAAGAAGCGCGAAGGGTACTTCTAGTGTCGACACGGACTCTGATCGAAGAACTGGGGATCGAAGGCTACCTGGAGCACTACCGCGGCAAGGAGCTGCTGCGCGTTCTCACCTGTGGAAGCGTGGACGACGGCAAGTCCACGTTGATCGGTCGCATGCTCTACGACTCGGGCGGCGTGGCCGTGGACCAGCTTGCGACGCTCAAGCGCGACTCGGCCAACTTCGGGGAGGACGACGAGGTCGACTACTCGCTGCTCCTGGACGGGCTGCAGGCCGAGCGCGAGCAGGGCATCACGATCGACGTGGCGTATCGTTACTTTTCCACGGACAAGCGCAAGTTCATCATCGCGGACACGCCGGGCCACGTGCAGTACACGCGCAACATGGCCACCGGCGCGTCCACCGCGGACCTGGCGATCATTCTGGTGGATGCGAGAAAGGGAGTGCTCGATCAGACACGACGTCACGCGTTCATCTGCTCCCTGCTCGGGATCAAGCACGTGGTCGTGGCCGTCAACAAGATGGATCTGGTCGAGTACTCCGAAAAGGTCTTCGAGGGGATCCGCCGGGAGATCATCGAGTTCTGCGCCAAGCTGGACTTGACCGACCTGCACTTCATTCCCGTGTCGGCCAAGGCCGGTGACAACGTCGCGCGGCGCAGCGAGCGGCTGGACTGGTACCAGGGAGGACCGCTGCTGGATTACCTGGAGACGGTCAACATCGCCAGCGACCGCAACCTGATCGATCTTCGTTTTCCGATCCAGTACGTGATCCGGCCGGATCTCGACTTTCGAGGCTACGCCGGAACGGTCTCATCGGGAGTCGTCCGGCGCGGCGACGAAGTGGTGGCGCTCCCGTCGGGAAAGAAGAGCCGGGTTCGCGCGATCCATACGTTCGAGGGCGAGATCGCCGAGGCGTTCGCCTCCATGGCCGTGACCCTCACGCTGGAAGACGAGATCGACATCAGTCGTGGCGATGTCCTGGTGCATCCGAACAACGCGCCGCATGTGGGCGCCGAACTCGAAGCGATGATCGTGTGGATGGACGAGAGGCCGCTGGAGCCGGGCGCGAGCTACCTGGTCAAGCAGGCGAGCGTGGAAGTGCCGGCCGTGGTGCGGGACCTGCGCTATCGCATCGACATCCACAGCATGCATCGCGAGCAGACGCAGAGCCTGGGCCTCAACGAAATCGGGCGGATCGGACTTTCGGTCAGCCGCCCGCTGGCCGTGGACGGCTACCGCAAGAACCGCTCCATGGGAGCCTTCATCCTCATCGACCGGATGAGCAACGCAACCGTCGGCGCCGGGATGTTCATGGACCGCACCACCGCGGACCGGGCCCTGGATTCGCGCCGCGTGTCCGCCGACGCGGGGACCAACGTGCGGGAGGACCGGCGGAGTCCCTCCCTGGTCGGGGCCGAGGAGCGGACCAAACAGCTGGGGCACGGTGCATTCACCATCTGGCTGACGGGGTTGCCGCGTTCGGGCAAGAGTTCCATCGCCCGGGGCTTGGAGAAGGCCCTGTTCGAGGCCGGGTGCGTGAGCGTGGTCCTGGACGGCGAGGGGCTTCGCCGCGGCCTCAACAGCGACCTGGGCTTCTCGGCGCGCGACCGCGAGGAGAACCTCCGGCGCGGGGCCG
>BQJX01000646.1 GCA_021604925.1 Gemmatimonadota bacterium | reverse complement strand
TAACGCGCCGCGATCTTGTGCGCGTCGTTGGTCCGGGCTTCGGACAGATCGTGATACAGGATCATCAGGACGACGCGGGCGACGTCGGCGCCTTCCATCCGGGCGAGCACATGGCCCAGAATGGCGGTCCGGTAGACGTGTTCGGCGACGGATTCCGGCTGAGGTACTCCGGCCAGCGTCCAGCCGCTGCGGGGCACGCGCTTGAGCTGGCCGGCCTCGGCGAGAAAATCCAGAATCTCGCGATCCTCGGCGACGTTGTGCTTCTTGTTCGGGTCGTGGTCATTCATGTCAGCGCTCATTCTGTCGGATGGTGACGGGCCTGAACAGGGGCGATATGCGTTTTCCAGGACCAGTCTTGATATAAAACGGCGGTCGTGGCAACCTCTTGGGAAGGAGGGTACCAGTTGGCCGGAGTCTATCCGGCCAGTCTCTTCATTCTGGCGTGGGTGAAACAGAACCAAGACGGAGGAAGATCCATGAAGCTTTCCAAAGCTCTGATCGGCTGTGCACTCGTCGTTGCGTGCGTCGTATCCCTGGGGATTGCGCAGACGGGTGGCCTCAGCAAGGGCGACAACCAGACGATCCAGTTCACGGGTACGTCCGGTGAGAAGACGATGACGACGGCGCAGAACCAGGACGCGGCGCTCAATCAGGCCGTGCAGAAGGCGTACAACCAGGCGAACAAGCGCGGCGCCGACATGATGATCGAGTACACGGTCGACAAGATCTCCGGTCGTCGCGGCGGATTTGCCGGTTTCAACGAGGTCACGGTGACGATCTCGGTTCCGAAGTCTCTCTTCAAGAGCGGCGGAAACTCCGGCAACTAGTGCGTTAGCGAGACACGATGTGGGCTCGGCGAGGCAAGCGACTCGTCGGGCCCGTTTTTGTTTCGGTGAGGACGGGCGTGACGGACGACAGATCGAAGGAACGAGTGGCGGAACCTGCCGGCAAGCCGGGGTTGATGCGCATGCTGGGTCGGCGTCCGGACCCGCAGGCCGACAACCACCTCGTGTTCATCACCATCGACTCCTGTCGCTGGGATACGTTCCTCGAGGCGCGACCGGAGAACATCGCGCGCCCGTTCGGCGGAATCGATGCGATCGAGCGTCGTATCTCGTACGCGCCGTGGACCGCTCCCAGCCACTACAACCTGTTGATGGGACTTCTGCCGCACCGCAGCCCGAAGCGCGTCTACGCGTCCGAGCATTACAAGCGCGATTTCGTTCGCTACAACGAGAGGCTCGGCACGCGCGAGTCACAGCGTATCGACTTCGGCAGCCTGATCCCGCAGATGTGGCTGCCGTCATTCCTGCAGTACAAGCTCGGCTACTCGACGCACGCGATGGTGTCGCTGCCGGTCCTCAACCGCGCCACGCCGATCAACTCCGATTTCGATCGCTACAAGCTGATGGACGAGCACAATGACATGGGCAAGATGCTCGATCGCATCGAGGCGGGCGAGGTGTTCGACGACGAACGACCGAGCTTCTTGCTGATGAACACCGGCGAGACGCACTACCCGTACACGATTCCGGGTGATGATCCGGAAGACCTGCCGCCGCTGTTCGGTCCGCACGGCATCTTGCGTCCGGTGACGCCGCGCAGCCGGGATCAGGCGGAACCCGATCCGCAGAATGCCGGCGCTTCGGGTACAACCGACGCCGACGGATCAGGCGAGCGCTTCGAGGAACGCGTCCTCGACGAGGCCGAGATGATTCGATTGCGCGAGCGTCAGGTACGCGCCGTGCGCCACCTCGACAAGGTCGTCTTCCCACGGCTCTACGACATCCTGCCGCGGAACACCTGGGTGGTCGTCATGTCCGATCACGGCGAACTGTTCGGCGAAGGCGGCTACTTCGGTCACGGTCCGATCCTGCACGACAAGGTCCTCGAGGTGCCGTTCCTCGAGGGGCGTCTGCGCTGAGTGACCTGGCTCACCTGCCGCTCACGCCAGATCGTCGGTGCCCTCGATGAGAACGTGACGGCTGTCCGAACCGGCCGTGCGAGCCTCGAGAAGCGGGATGTAGTCCGGATCCTGCATGAAGGCGATGGCTGCCTCACGCGAAGGCCATTCGATGATGACGCGTAGTGCGTCGTCGTCGCCGCCTCCCTCGAGGCGTTCGTGGCTCGCCGTCCGGGCCAGATACTTGCCGCCGTGCTTGGCGACGAGCTTGCTTGCCGCGCCGGTGTAGCCGGGAATCCAGTTCTCGCTGGTGGGCGTGACCGCCAGAACCGAGTAGCAGGTCATCGTGTCTCTCCTGGCATCGCTAGGCCCGGCCTTTGCTTGCCGAGCATCGTGTTTCCGCGCCCGGCAGCTTGCTTCCCTGTCGAGCAGCTTGTTTCCCTGCCGAGCAGCTTGCTTTACTGCCGAGCAGCTTGCTTTCCTGCCGAGCAGCTTGTTTACCTGCCGAGCACTTTCTTGACTGCGGCGATGGTGCGGTCATGCAGCAGGCCGTTGGTGACGATGACGCCCTTGTTGTCGCGCAAGGTACGGCCGATCGAGAAGTCGAGCGGCCTGCCGTCGACGTCGGT
>BQJX01000645.1 GCA_021604925.1 Gemmatimonadota bacterium | reverse complement strand
GGCCGCGTTCGGCGACGCGTGCATTCGGCTGTTGCGCGCCTGCGGCGTGGACGCCCGGTCCGAGTTCTACGTGAACGACGCCGGCAACCAGGCGGAGATCTTCGGCCGCACGATCCGAACGCGCTTCCTGCAGGCGGCCGGGCGAACGGAGGAGCTCGCCGAGGACGCGTACCAGGGCGAGTACGTGACGGAGCTCGCGGCCGAGCTGTACCGCGCGGTCCAGGAAGGCTTGGCCGCGGGCAGCGCCCCGGCCGACATCATCCAGGTGATGACGGAGCGTTCCAGGACGGGCGCCAGCATCGAGGACGTCCGGAAGCTGCTCTCCGCAACGCCGCCCGGGCAGGAAGCCGGGACCCCGCCAGACCTGGACAAGACCGAAGTGCCCGCCGACCTCGTGCATTCGCTGGCGGCCGGCGTGGACTTCTCGCGGCTCGGAATCGCATCCATGGTGGAGAAGGCCCGCGCGTCGCTGTCCCGCTTCGGCGTGGAGTTCGACCGCTGGTTCCGCGAGTCCGCGTTGCACACCGCGGACGCGGACGGCCACGTTCGTCTGGAGGATGCGGAGCGCCTGCTGGAGGAACGCGGCCACATCGTGGAACGGGATGGCGCGCGCTGGTTCACGTCGACCGAGTTCGGGGACGACAAGGATCGCGTGATTCGCCGCTCGGACGGACGGTCCACGTACCTGCTGGCGGACGTGGCGTACCACCTGGACAAGGCGCGGCGCGGGTTCGATCGCGTGGTGGATGTCTGGGGTCCGGATCACCACGGCTACATCAAGCGTCTGCACTCGGCCACGGTGGCGCTGGGCCTGGACGAGAAGTGGCTGGAAGTCCTGCTGGTCCAGCAGGTGAACCTGATGCGGGCGGGCGAGCCGGTCAAGATGTCCAAGCGCGAGGGCGAGTTCGTGACGCTGGACGAGTTGATGGACGAGGTCGGCAAGGATGTGTCGCGCTTCTTCTTTCTCATGCGCCGCCCGTCGAGCCACGTGGACTTCGATCTGGAACTCGCCAAGCAGCAGACGCTGGAGAACCCCGTGTTCTACGTGCAGTACGCGCACGCGCGCACGCGCAGCATCTTCCGGCAACCGATGGCGCGGGAGATCCTGTCGGACGGGGTCCCTGCGGATCCGTCGCTTCTCGTCGGGGTGGAAGAGGTGTCCATGATGCGGACCCTCCTCCAGTACCCGGAGGTCGTGAAGGACGCCGCCCGCGCGCTGGAACCGCATCGGCTGGTGGCGTACCTGCGCGAAGTGGCCGGCGCCTACCATCGTTTCTACACGCGAGGAAAGCAGGACGCCAAGTCGCGGGTCCTCGTGGAAGACCAAGACCTGTCGCGGGCGCGCCTGTTCCTTGTGGGAGTGCTTGCCGACGTACTGAAGGACGGACTCGGACTGCTGGGGATCGAAGCAGTCGAGGAAATGTAGGGCGTTGCCCGGGAGATGGTCATGAGTATCCTCGTTGTCGGCTCCGTTGCGTACGACACCGTCCGCACTCCGCTGGGACACGTGGACGATGCGCTCGGCGGATCGGCCACCTATTTCTCCTCGGCGGCGGCCCTGTTCGCGCCGGTCAAGATCGTGGCCGTGGTGGGGGACGACTTCAACCACGGGGAGCTGGACTTCCTGCGCGCTCGGGGCGTGGACACGTCCGGGATCGCGGTGGACGCCGGCGCCACCTTCCGCTGGAGCGGTTCCTACGGAGACGAGATGGGCGACGCCACCACGCTGGACACGCAGCTGAACGTGTTCCAGAACTTCCGCCCCACGATTCCCGACACGCACCGCGACGAGAAGTTCGTGTTCCTCGCCAACATCGATCCGGCGTTGCAGATGGCCGTGCTGGACCAGGTGCGCGATCCGCAGATGGTGATCTGCGATACCATGAACTTCTGGATCCACGGCAAGCGGGCGGAACTGCTGGAACTGCTGAAGCGCGTGGACGTGTTCGTGCTGAACGAGACGGAGGCCAAGGATCTCACGGGCGAAAGCAATCCGATCCGCGCCGCGAAGCGGATCTTGACCATGGGGCCGAGCCGGATCGTGGTGAAGCTGGGCGAGTACGGCGTGCTGCTGGCCGGCGACGACCAGATCTACCGCCTGCCGGCGTACCCGGTGGAGGCGGTCCACGATCCCACCGGCGCGGGCGACACGTTTGCCGGCGGCTTTGTGGGGTACATGGCGGAGACGGGAGACCTGTCCTTCGAAGGGATGCACCGGGCGCTGCTGGCGGGGACGGTGGCCGCCTCCTTCAACGTGGAGGCGTTTTCGCTGGGCCGGATGCGCGAGATCGAGCGCGCCCAGCTCGACGAGCGGTGCCTGGCGCTGGAACGAATCGCCGGCTGGGCCTGGACCAAGCGGCTCGTCGGCCAGGGATAGGGCCCCCAGGCGGCTTGGATTCTCCCCGGGGACGGTGTTCCACACGATCGTTCGTTGCTGGCACGGGGATCTTCGCTGCAATGAATCGCTTAACTCCCCGGCGATTGAGTGTATCTTGAGCCATCTGGTACGATTCACTTTCATCGCACCCGGTTA
>BQJX01000644.1 GCA_021604925.1 Gemmatimonadota bacterium | reverse complement strand
AACCGGTGGCGTGCGTCCGCGATGGCGAGCCGCAACCGGGTGTCACCGAGGCGGGCCGCCTCTCCCAGCACGGATCGGGCGGCGGCCACGGTTGCCGCCTCGAGTTCCGCCACCTGCACTTCGCGCAACGACGTGTCCAGCAGCGCCCGGACCGTGACCCCGCCGCCGTATCCCGCGACGAACGCCGTCTCCGGCGCCGGATGGAGAAGCCACGGCGCGAGCCCCAGCCACACCTCCGCCGGGGCGCCGAATGACGGATCCTGCAGGTCCAGGAGAGACTCGTTCAGCCCGTTGTTCTGGAGGCGCGCGCGGGATGAGCCGTACGTCACCACGGAAACGATGCCGGTTCGACCCTCCTGGAGGAAGTGGAATTCGGGAGGTCCGGGGGCGCCCTCGTCGAACTCGTAGCGGACGGAGGCGATCAGTGGCTCGAAGCGCAGGCCGGGCGCCCAGACCACGACCGCAACCCCGAGTCCGACCGCGGCCGCGCGCGCAATCCGGATGCGCCCGGTTCCCGGCAACAGCGGGGCCGCCGCCAGCACGAGCAGCGCACAGCCCGCGAGGACCGCGTCCGACCCGAGCCGCGGGATGAGCCACAGCCCGGCCGCCAGCGATCCAGCGACGCTCGCGAGCGTGTTGACCGCGTACGCGGGCCCCACGCGCGCTGCCGTGTTCCGGCTCCCGGCAAACACCGTCAACGCGGTCGGGAAGAGCGCGCCCATCAGAAATGTGGGAGGGAGCAGGATTCCGGCGACGAAGAGCGCCTGCAGGAGCATCGAGGTTGTGGGGGAGCCGACGGCCCTCGTGGCGTCCGCGACCGTGGGGATCCACGTCAACAGACTCCGGGCCAGGAGAAGCGCGGCGCCGGTGGCGAGCATGCCGACGCCGAGCACGCCGCCCGGGCGGATCGTGGTAGCGAGCATGCGTCGCGCCACGGCCGCGCCGGCAGCGAGCCCCGAGAGGAAAATGGCCAGGATGAGTGTGAATCCGTACACGGTTCCCCCCGTGAGGAGAACCAGCGTCTTCGTCCAGGTGACCTCGCTCGCGATCGAGGCGAAGCCGGTCACCGAGAGGACCAGAAGCGCTCCGCGGGACTGGCTGCGCTCCGGCGCGCGAACCGGGGCGGCCCGGGAAGGGGCCTCCGATCGTCCGGGCGGCCCCGGCCCCCCTGTCCTCGCTGCCGCGCCCGGCAGGCGGGTGGCACCGAGGGCCGCGAGGAAGTTGGCGCCCACGGCGATTGCCGCGGCGCCGTCCAGGCCCACGTGGGGGATCCACCAGAACCCGCAAGTCGCCGCCCCGAGGATGGCGCCCACGGTGTTGGCCGCGTACAGCGTGCTGAGATCCGGTCCGGTTCGGGTGGTGCGGACCGCGGCGCCCACGATCGCCGGGAACGAGAGCCCCATGAAGAACGTGGGCAGCACGAGCAGCGCGAAGGACGCGGCCACCCGCCACGGGAGGCCGGGGGGCAGTCCGCTGAGCGCGGGAGGGAGGCGCGGCAGCACAAACAACATGACGAGTCCGAACAGCCCGATCCCGAGTTCCGCGCCGAGAAAGAGCGACGCCGCGCTGTGGCGGCGCAGGGCCCGCGGCGCGGCGGCACTCCCCAGGGCCAACCCCAGGAAGAACGCGGCGACCACCGTTCCCGCCGATTCCGCGCTCACTCCAAAGATCAGCGCAAACCAGCGAAACCAGACCACTTGGTAGGTCAGGGCGGCAGTACCGGACAGTAGGAGTAACAACACGGGGAGGCGCATGTCCGCACAATACCTTGAATGCGCCGTCGTCGAAACCTATGGCCGGGGTCCGGGGTGCCGCCTAGTATTCCCTTCGCTGCAGCGACCGTCATCGGAATGGCCGTTGCCCGCTTGGGCACACAGGTCGGAGGAAGTCGGATGCGGAGACTCTGGGTGATCGGACTCTGGCTGCTGACCGGATGCGGGGGATCCTCCACCCCGCCCGGGGATTCGGGAGATGACATGCGCCGTTCCGTGGCTGCCGTGATCGAAGAAGTCGCTCCCCAGTGGATGAAGACCGAAGGGGTTCACGGCGTTTACGAGAGCCTCACCGAGGATCACGACCCGTGCGTGAAGGTGATGGTGACGGAACTCACGCCGGCCATCCGCGAGGCGATTCCCGAGATAGTCTTCGGCTATCCAGTTTTCTTCCGCGAGACCGGGCCCCTGGCCCCACGCGGCTCCGAGTAGTCCTCGAATCCACGGAGGTTCCGGTCGTGGGCGGTTTTCGGCTCTATCTCGTCGTGTTTCTTTCCGGAGCTTCGGTGCTGGCTCTGGAGATCCTGGGGACCCGCATTCTCGGACCGTTCTACGGGGTCAGCCTGTTCCTCTGGTCCGCGCTGATCACGGTGACGCTCGCGGCTCTCAGCGTAGGCTATGCGGTGGGCGGACGATTCGCGGATCGCTCCGCGACCCCGGGTCGACTCGGATCGATTGTCGGGGCGGCGGGACTTTGGGTCCTGCTCATTCCGCTTCTCAAGACACCGGCGCTTCACGCGACCGAGTCCCTGGGGCTTCGGGC
>BQJX01000643.1 GCA_021604925.1 Gemmatimonadota bacterium | reverse complement strand
CCCCGGCCGCTACAATTCAGACGCTGAATGAGGGCTGCGACTTTGGGCCTGCCACTACGCTGCCACATATGCGAGGCGACCGATGATCCGACTGCTCGTCCTTCTCCTGGGCATGTTCATTCTCCTACCCCACGCCGATGCCCGGCAGTGCTCGGCGCTGCACTTCGACGGCAACGATTCGATCGTCGTTCCGGATTCGCCGAATCTGCATGGGATGGACGCACTGACGATCGAAGCGAGGTTCACGCTCGACAACTTCAACCATGGAAACGGTCGCCTGCTCTTTCACGGCGCGACCATCGGTGGCGGAGCCGGATTCGACTACTCGGTTCAAGTTTGGACGGACGTGTACGTGACGCTGAACGCGAATCCGGATGGCCAGCACAGCAGCCCGCTCGAGCTCGGCCGGGAGTATCATCTGGCCGTCGTCTACGATGGCAACACCCTTCAGATCTATCTCGACGGCCAGCCGGATGGCAACATGCCGTACAACGCGGGACCGATCCAAACGTCTGGGGATCTCTTCATCGGCTACACCGGTCGCGCAGACCCTCTCCCCGGCGAGTACTTCCCGGGTACGATCGACGAAGTGCGGATCTGGAGCATCGCGCGCAGCCAGACCGAGATCCAGGCAACAATGAACATGGGGCTGATGGGAACCGAACCCGGGCTCGAGGCTTATTGGCGGTTCGACGAGGGCGCCGGACAGGTAGTGGCCGATGCAACTGGTCAGGGGAATGATGGCCAGCTCGGTGAGAGCGCCAGCGGCGACGATAGTGATCCGTCATGGGTCTCGGCTCCCTGTCGAGCGCCTGAGTGCCGAGTGAGCAGCGTGACCGACGGGAAGGGCATGCCGGTTGGCGTGCTCTTCGTCAACGGCTCCACCGATCGCGAACTCTTCGTGGATGCGGGTGACGACCTATGGACCGTGATGCTGCCGCCGCCTGCCGGCGGAAACGGCAAGTTCGTCGTTCACACCAACCTCGGCGAGCCGACGGTGGACACCGTGACCATCTTGCCGGCGGATATCGGGACCGTGTGCTTTCCGTTCCTGCTGCAATCGGGCGGAGCACCGGATGCCGTCTGGAACAACGTCGGCAAGGAGCATCGGATCGGCGCGAGCCAGTATTTCGACGGATCGGCGCTGCCTGATCCGGATCGCGCACCGACGCTCTTCTGGTATCGGGCCGGGGGTGATCCCGTGTACCTGCCGCCTGGGAGCTCGGTCACGCTTCAGGGGGTGATGCTGGATCCGGGTGCGGAAAGCCCGAAGCTGGCGAGTGCGACGAATGGTGTTGTGGTTCGGGTGCGATAACTATGAACGACATCGCGTCACTTCTCAGAAGTGCTCCGACGGCACAGGAATTCTCGGGTGACGAGTGGCGGGCGAAGATTGAGCCGGTCACTCGTCGGTTTCTGGAGGATACTCGCAGTGCCCTTCGTGCAGTGGCGGGATCCGGGACTACGGTGACGTTCTACCGGCCCGCAGGCGCTCGAAAGAAGCGTCAAGCGTTCGACTACCTGCGCTGCCCCGTCGTGGGCTTCCCGAAAGTCGACTTCAAGATGACTGTGTCGGTGGGGTTGTTCACGGCCCCGACTCAGGCGCTCGTTGACAAGCTCTGGTGGGGGCTGTACGCGTATGGCAGCGACAGCGATCCGACAGCGAAGCTGTACCTGCCCGACGTTCGTCGCTTCGTAAATGAGCGGATGTCGCAAGGCACTTTCGGCCCGACACACCGGGCAACGACCGGCGGCTGGGGACCATTGCTGATCGAGCCTTGCGGGGAGATTGGCCCCGAAGCGCTCGAGAAGACGAGTCGACTGACACTCGTGGATCGAATTGTGACGGATCTCGCTAGGCTCCAGGACGACCTGGCCTGAGGACAAGAGCCTGCCACCCTTGCCGCCCCGCCTGCTACAATCTGCCGAGGTTGAATCCGTGTAATGAGATGGGGGCGGCGGCTCGACCGGCGATGGCATCCGCGTCGCGGCCTCGGGGACTCTATGATGACTGACTTCTTCGAGCGGCCTATCCTCAACTCGCCGTATGAGTACCCGGCGCGGCACTGGGAACTCGACGAGGAGGGGCAGCCGACGCAGGTCGTCATCGAGTCGAGGCGCGAGGCGAAGTTCATCACGCCGATCCCGAAGCCGAAGAAGAGACGCGCGCAGTCCGAGCTTGCGCTTGAATATGGTGATGAGTCTCACGGGGTTTCGGCCGCGGACCAGCGATACGATCCGACCTCGGTGATCAACGCCGTCCGCAAGGAGGTTGACGACTGGCGGACCTGGCCCAACCTGAGCGACTGGAAGGTCACACCTGAAACGGCTCGGCTCCGCCGAAGCTCGGTAGGGCTGAGAAGGGGTTCCTGGAACACCTCGCCGTGCTGTCTATCAGAGCCTTGTGTCACTTTCGTGACGAGTACTCGCCACTCGGCGTGAGCGCTGGCGAGGGCGTCGCGCCGCCCGCCGCTGGTGAGTGACAGGCGCATCGGTCCCGCGTCGCCGGCTGGCCAGTGGAGCTCAGATCGACAG
>BQJX01000642.1 GCA_021604925.1 Gemmatimonadota bacterium | reverse complement strand
GAAGTGCTTCCGGATCTGTCCCCGGCCGAGAACGACAGTCCCGCGGTGGCGCCGCTCCTGACGCTGTACTCGGAGCTGCGGGAGCGACTGGACCCCGACTGCCGGGCCGCGCTTCACGAGTGGCCGGCGCTCAAGGCGCGCTACGCCGCGGACGTCTTCTCGTATCCGGTGCGCAACCGCACCATCGACCTGCCGCTCAAGACCACGTCGCTCTCCGGACTGGAGACGCCCAAGGTGTCGCTCCCCCGCTACCAGGACTGGGGCGACCTGCTCCGGTGGCGCATGCACGAGAACGCGCCCGGCCGCTTCCCCTACGCGGCGGGCGTGTTTCCGCTGAAGCGTCAGGGCGAGGACCCCGCGCGCATGTTCGCCGGCGAGGGCGGACCCGAGCGCACCAACAAGCGCTTCCACTACGTGTCCCGCGGCCTGCCGGCCAAGCGTCTGTCCACCGCCTTCGACTCGGTCACGCTGTACGGCGAGGATCCGGATCGGCGCCCGGACATCTACGGCAAGGTCGGCAACGCGGGCGTGAGCATCTGCACCGTGGATGACGCCAAGAAGCTCTACTCCGGCTTCGATCTCTCGCATCCGTCCACCAGCGTCTCCATGACGATCAACGGTCCCGCGCCGATGCTGCTGGCGTTCTTCCTGAACGCGGCGATCGATCAGCAGTGCGAGAAGTACATCCGCGAGCAGGGCACGGTGAAAGAGACCGAGGCGCGGGTGCGCGAGATCTACGCGTCCGCCGGACTCGAGCCGCCGCACTACCGGGGCGAACTCCCGAAGGGCAACGACGGACTCGGCCTGCTGTTGCTGGGCGTTTCCGGCGACCAGGTCCTGGAGCGCGAAACGTACGATCGACTGAAGGCGGAGGCCCTCCATTCGGTCCGCGGCACGGTCCAGGCGGACATCCTCAAGGAAGATCAGGCGCAGAACACGTGCATCTTCTCGACCGAGTTCGCGCTTCGACTCATGGGCGACATCCAGCAGTACTTCATCGACGAGTCGGTTCGGAACTTCTACTCGGTCTCGATCTCCGGTTATCACATCGCCGAAGCGGGCGCCAACCCGCTCACGCAGCTCGCCTTCACGCTGGCGAACGGCTTCACGTACGTGGAGTACTATCTCTCGCGCGGAATGAAGATCGACGACTTCGCGCAGAACCTCTCGTTCTTCTTCTCGAACGGGCTGGACGTGGAGTACACGGTGATCGGCCGCGTGGCGCGGAGGATCTGGGCGAAGGCGATTCGCAACATGTACGGCGGCAACGCCCGCTCGCAGAAGCTCAAGTACCACATCCAGACGTCCGGAAGAAGCCTGCACGCGCAGGAGATCGCGTTCAACGATATCCGCACCACGCTGCAGGCGCTCACCGCGTTGTCGGACAACTGCAACTCGCTGCACACGAACGCCTACGACGAGGCCATCACCACGCCCACCGAGGAGAGCGTTCGCCGCGCGCTGGCCATCCAGCTCGTGATCAACAAGGAACTGGGGCTCGCCAAGAACGAGAATGCGCTTCAGGGTTCGTTCATCGTGGAGGAGCTCACGGATCTGGTGGAGGCGGCGGTCCTGGCCGAGTTCCGGTCGATCTCGGAGCGGGGCGGGGTTCTCGGGGCCATGGAGCGGATGTACCAGCGGACCAAGATCCAGGAGGAGTCGCTGCTCTACGAGTCGCGCAAGCACACGGGCGAACTGCCGATCGTGGGCGTGAACACGTTCCTCGATCCCAGCGGCTCTCCCACGATCATCCCGGACGAGGTCATCCGCTCCACGACCGACGAGAAGGAGTTCGCCATCCAGACGGTGGAGGCGTTCCGCGCCCGCAACGTGGAGGCCGCACGCGCTGCGCAGGACGACCTGCGATCGGCCGCACTCGAGAACCGGAACACGTTCGAGTCCATGATGGAGGCCGCCAAGGTCTGCACCCTGGGGCAGATCTCCAGCACCCTGTACCACGTCGGCGGCCAGTACCGTCGCAACATGTGAGTGGATCTTGAGTCGCCCGCGCTTTCCCGAGATCTCGTTCGACACCTGGAAAGAGGCCGCCGTCAAGACGCTTCGCGGCCGGTCGTACGAGGATGCGCTCACGTACGACTTCGGCGACGGCGTTCGCGTGGAGCCGCTGTACGGGGAGCCGGGAGTCACACCATCACCGCCGGGAGTGTTTCCGTACAGCCGGGCCGTGACCGCCGCCGGCTCGGAAACCGTCTGCCTCCCTCGCCATGACGTACGCGGCCTGAGCCGCGGCGCCCAGGACGTCCGCGCGGATGCGCGCTCCGGCGTTCGCTCCGTCTGGATCCGGTCGTCGGCAGGGGGCGAACTCCAAACGGCGTCGCAACTCCGCCAACTGTGGGGCGACGCCTACGCGGGCCCCGCGTCTCCCCGCCCGGCCATCGGCTGGGACGCGGGCGGCGACGCCTTGCCCGCGGCCGCTCTCCTGACCGCCGCGCTGGAGGGCGTGCCCGCGCCCGCCCGGCTCCGTCTGCTTGGGTTCTGCGACCCGCTGGCCGCGCTGGCCCGGGACGGCTCCACGCCT
>BQJX01000641.1 GCA_021604925.1 Gemmatimonadota bacterium | reverse complement strand
GCGAAGGTTGTAGCCCACGCCTTCCGGTGTGTCCCAGAACACGTTGCACCCAGCGGCCGGGCCAAAATGGACGTCGAGCGCAGCGCCGCCATAGATGTGGGCGAAGATGTTGTTCTCAAGCGTCCACAGGGATTGGAATGTCGAGATTGCAACACCAGTCCCGGCGCTCTGCTGGCAGTACGCGAACGTGTTCCCTGCTACTAGCAGAGGTCTGCCGCCAGTCAGGTCGAGCACGTTCCGGCCCGTCTTCATGTTGATGTCAACGAACAGGTTGTTGACGACCTGCCATTCACCAAAGCCCGACAACGCCAGCGCGGCACCGTTGCTGGCCGCTTCAACCCCGCGAAACTCGCAACCCTCAACGATGATTCCATTGGGCCGATCAGAAGCCTGTATCGCGCCACCACCGAGGTCTGAGAATGTGCGGTCGAACAAGCAATTCCGAACCTCCAGAAACCACGGACCAGCGCCAAGGTCGCCATAGGCGGAGATTGCTTGATTCTCACACTCAATGAACGTGCAGGATTCCACCACGAAGGAGCCGCTGTTATCCCGAATCGCAGCGCCGGAGTTCCCGCTGCATCTGATGAACGAGCAGTTGCTGACGCGAACGTCGCTCTCCCTGCTGCCGATCCCCCTCCTCAAAACAGACACGTCGGGGACGTCCTCGACCTCAAAGACGCAGTTCAGGATCGTCACCTTCGCGCTCGAACCAATGCTCACGCCAACGCTGTTCGGTGGGTAGCCGACCACACGGAATCCATCGATGATTGTCGCGCCCGAGACGTGCCCACCACAACTGAACGCCGCCGCGCCGCCGGGTAACCCTCCGGCCAGCGACAGGTCGATCGTGGTCTGTGCCGCGCCTAGTTCTCCCACGATCACGACCCCATCTGGCATGAGAGCGACGACATTGGCTTGGCCTACCGTCGTCGTGAACGATGTGTACGTCCCCGGCCCCACCAGAACCGTATCCCCCATTGCGCTGGCATCGAGCGCCGATTGAATGGTGGCGTAGTCCGCGGGCACTCGGAGGGTCGCCGCATCGGCAGCCGAAGACGCGGCCAGCAGCAGGATCATCACGATGGCAAGTCGCATGGGCAGGCTCCTTACTCCAAGCGTACCAGCCCACGCCCCCCATCCGTAGCCCCCGTCCCACGCAAACCCACGGAGATATTCCGGAGACACCCATTCCCCCGATCCCCCACAAACACGTAAGGGGCCGCAACCACGTGGGTTACGACCCCTCAATGTGGTGGAGGCGGCGGGAATCGAACCCGCGTCTGGATGGAAACGGAAGTGTCACGTTTCCAATGGGTTATGGCGTAAGCGCGCAACGTGTTGCGGGTTGCGCGACCCTACCGAGTCCCCTCCAGTTCACTGGTGTCCCCTCACGTGCTCCTGAGGGCTGGAGACAACCGCAGCCGCCCGCCGGTCGCCTCAGTCGCGATACAGGCTCTTGATCCGCGCCCACGAAGTCGGTCTAACCGACACCGGCCCACACCCCTGTCCGAGCGCGCCGATCTGGACCCCACAACTGTTGCTCCCCGGCAGGAGCGGGGAGTTTCCAGCCGGCGCGTAGTTGCCGCCAGCGTAGTCGCAGAACAGTGGGGGCTCTGACAGATTGCCGTCCGTTCCGGTTGGGTCATCAAAACCGGCCCAGTTCACGCCATTTCCCCACGAGAGATTGCACGAAACCACCGTCGCCGCCGTCTTCACGGGCAACACCAGCCCGGAGTCGCACCCCGCAATCACGTTCCATTCGATCACTGAATCCGTGGAAAGTCGATGCACTCCCCCCCCAAGCCCGGGCCCATCGGCCTCGACGATCGTGTTGCCCCGCACCACAACACTGGTTCCATCTGGGTCAGGCAATCCTCGAGGTGCCGTTATGGCGATCGCACTCCAACCTACCGCGGGGCCGGAGTTACCCTGGAACACGCACCCCTCCACAACGACTTGGCCGGGGACTCCGTTGTATCCAACGACCGGGCGGCCGCCGAAACTCAAGTTGTCCCGAAACTCGCAATCCCGAATCGTGGCTGAGCCGTTCAGCATTTGAACGATCGCGTAGCTCGATCCGCCCTCACGCTGCACGTTCGAGACGAATGAGCAGCGCTCTACTGTGAGATCTCCGTGTTCGAGAGCGACGCCTGACCCGAGGCGAATCTCCGTGTCCGTCACCGCCACGGAGCCCTCACCTGACACGCCGTAGGGTGTTTCGACCACACAGGATCGAACCTCGAACTCCCCTCCAACAATCCCGTATCCGTTGGATCCATACGTAGACCGTTGGGCTCCTGTCAGGGTGAGGCCCTCAACCAGGAGAGCTCCAGGGGCGGGAAACCCCACCACGCAATCCCCTTCCCCCCCCCGATTCAGAGTGGTCGCGTGAGCGCCAGACTCTCCAATGATGGACAGCCCGTGTGTTACCGAGACTCCCTCAACGTACTCACCAGCCTTCACCAATACCGTGTCGCCAGCGCTGCTCGAATCGACACCAGCCTGAATGCTGAGCGCGTCTCCGGATCCATCGAGGCTCACG
>BQJX01000640.1 GCA_021604925.1 Gemmatimonadota bacterium | reverse complement strand
AACACCGCGGCGCCGGCGAAGCCCTCGCTCTGCGGATTTCTCGCCAGCAGCACGGTTCCCGCGTTCCGGCTCTCGGTGACTACGAACGGCGCCGTCTCGCTGGGAGAGGACCCCAGTACCAGCCGGTAGTACGCGGTGAGCGAGAGGCGGCGCCGGGTGCTCCGGTGATTCGTGAGGCGCATGGTCACGATTCGAATCGGGTCATGACGCGGCGTGAACGCCACGCACTCCTCGGTCCGATCGTCCGTGCGGTGAACGAACCGGGTGTAGCCGAAGCCGTGCGAAGTCTCGTACGTGCCCTCCCCGGGGACCGGGCCGGGCATGGGCGACCAGAACTCGCCCGTTTCCTCGTCGCGGATGTAGAGCGCTTCGCCGTGCGGGTCGAGCACCGGGTCGTTGGACCAGGGGGTCACCCGGTACTGCCGGCTGTTGCCCCGCCATGTGTAGCCCGCTCCGCTCTCGCTGATGAGAAACCCGAAGTTCTCGTTCGCAATCACATTGATCCAGGGCTTGGGCGGCCGCGTGCGCGTGCCGTCCGCGCCCGCGGGAAACCGAATCACGTACTCGTTCCGGTCCCCGCGGAAACCGCCGTAGCCGTTGAAGTAGTCGAGATCCGACGGGACCGGCTCCGGCTCGACCCTCGCGGAAGTGAGCGGCGGCGGGTCGCAACCCGCACGGCGCGGGGGGGGCGACGCCGCCCCACCCTCGGACGCCCCCTCGAACGACGGGAACTCCTCGCCGACCACCAGGCGGGCGGCCGCCTCGATCGGACCTCGCTCGCGGAGCGGGACGTCCAGATACCGGATCGGACGGATTCCGTCGTCTTCGGGTTCCCCGCGGGCATCGCCATCGGCCAGCACGACGACATCGATCGGAAGCCCCAACCATTGCCAGTATCGATTGGCGACGTTCAAGCGGCGCGTGTGCGACTCGCTCGGATCCGTAGCCACCACCAACAGCCGATCGCTGGCGAGACCGTATCGCGCCAGGTCCGCGACGTTGCCGCTCGGGTCGGCGTCGGACCGGTAGCGACGAAGATCCGGAGTTCCGTAGAGCACGGCCCCTGCGAGTTCCTGCAGGAACTCCGCTTCCGGGGACGAGAGACCCCATCGAGCCAGCGCATCCCGTTCCCGGGTGGCCGCCGTGTCGAATGCAAGATCGACGGCCCCGGCGTTCGAAAAACGCTTGGCCAGCGCAAGCGCACCGGTACGATCGGCTCCGGTGCCCAGAAGGAAGGCGGCGCTTCCGGTTCCGCCGGGTTCCAGCTCGATCGTGACACCCAGGCTGAGAACGGGATCCAGGACATTGCCGTCCGTTCCCACCCCCGGGCGCTGCGGGTCGGGCGAACGCGGTCCGCCGTGCCGACCCAGGAACGCCGCCCGATCGGTCTCGAACCGCGGGTTCTTCCCTTCCAGCAGGGCGTGCACCATCCAGGGGTGGAACTCCTCGTTCGCCCGTGGCCGACGCGACGCGAGCAACGCGGCGTGAGACGGCACGAACTCCGTCTGCACGAAGAGCTTCGAGAACACGGGGTGCGCACCGTGGGCGCCCGCGTCGTTCAGGATGACCTCCAGGTCGGTGGTCAGTTCGAGAACGCGCCGCCGGTCCGAACGATTGTGCAACGTGATCCGACGGATCTCGGCCGGCTCCGAGTCCACCACACAGATCTCCCAGCGCGCTTCGATCTCCTCGTTCGTGTCGCGGAGTTCGAAACGACCATCGAACCGATCGAAATGGACCTTCCCACTCCCCACCCGCCAGGAATGTCGCGCCGGCGCTTCCCGCACGTGGAGGAAGAGTCCGTCCGGATCCTCCACCCGATTCGCCGTCCACGAAGTGAGAAGCGTGTTCCCGAACGCCGAGAATCCGGTCCCGAACTCCGTGATCATGACGGAGTAGTTCCCGTTGGAGAGGAACCGCGCCCGGGGAGCCCCGGTTGCGCGGAAGAAAGATGGTGATCGGGGTGGTGTCGTCGAGTCGCGTGGCAACCTCAGATCCTTCTCTTCCACGAAACCGATACTCGATTCTCGAGGCAAACGGGAATACGTCGCAGGACGGGGACAGCGATGGTCGGTGACAGATGGCGGTCGCGTCAACCCGAGCCGCGATGAATGTGCGCCATGGGACGCGTTACATGATGCGACTCGGTTTCCGATGCGCGCTTCGCGGGCGCGGGGACCCGGTGATCCTTTCGCGCGCGAGCTCCACCGGGAAGGACGTCATTCCGGTCATGAATCGGCCCGTCGCTCCTCCTCCGAGCCCCGTATCGACCGGCGGCCGCGACATCGTATCGGCGTGGGACGGGGCACCGGTGCCCCCCGGTTCCCGCCGCCGGCCGCCAACCGTGCCTGGAGCCCCCCGAAAACGTCCCCTAGGGCCTCAATGGAGGCATTTGGCGCGCCCGCTTGACCCGGTTGGGTGGATGTGTAACCGTTTACACGGTAGCGCTCGCGCAACCCGATCGGGCCCGAAGTTCGGCGGCCCAGGATGCTCGGAGAGGAACTCATGGCGACGATTCGAGATGTGGCCCGTGCGGCGGAAGTCTCGATCGCGA
>BQJX01000639.1 GCA_021604925.1 Gemmatimonadota bacterium | reverse complement strand
GTCAATCGCGGCCGAAACGGATCCGTCCTTCAGATGCAGGTCGCCCGCGGACGTGTTCGTGAACCACCCGCTCTGCGCATTGGTGACGTTCCCGGCGGTCACGGCAGTGGCCCCGTCCCGGAACCAGATCGGCCAAGCGCCGTTCGCGTAGATCAGGTTGTTCTTGAACTCCACGCCGGTGGACGTGGCGAACCGTACCGAGATCGCTCCCGGGAACGAGTGCTCCTGGAACACGGTGTTGTGGTAGACCTTCACGTCCGTGGCCGTCTCCAGTCCGATCCCGATGTCCTCCGAGCCGCCCAGGGAGGCGTGGTAGATCATGTTGTTCTGGATGACGCCGCCGGACGTTCCCCGGCTGCCCAGTCCGAAGCCGATGCCACGATCGCAGTTGATGATGCGATTGCGCTCCACCACGATGTTCGTGGAACCGGACCAGAAGTGGATGGCGTACTCGGCCACGTTCGAGTCCGGGCTGCGGATGCTGCGGAACTCGTTGTCGCGGACGATCCAGTCGTTCGACGTGTGCGCATCCACCCCGCCGATGTAGTACTGCGGCCCGATGCCCGCCGTGTACTCGAACAGGCAGCCTTCCACGAGGCCGTCGTCCGCGCTGGAACCTTCACCGTCGCGCGCCGAGACCTTGAGCAGTTGCTCCCCGCAGTCCTGGATGATCACGTTGCGGATCGTGAAGCCGTCGCCCGAGTGCGGGTTTTCCCCGTGCACCTGCACGGAGTGACTGCGCACCTTGCGAAGCGTCATGTCCTGGATGGTGCAGTCGTCGCCGGTCACCTGGAAGATGTGCGTGACGGCGGAGTTCATGATTCCCTGCCCCTCCAGGATCACCGCTTCGCGGTTGCCGGACTGACTGCGAATCGTGATTCCGTCGCCGGAGATCAGGTATCCGTACTGGCTGGTCAACGTGTAGGTCCCGTCCTGAATCACGATGACGGGATCGCCGCCCGAGTTCGCGGAACTGATGGCGGAACCCAACTGGCTCACGGTACTGACGATCTGGTCGGCCTGCGCCGGGGCGCAGAGCGCAAGCAGCGCCACTGGAATCCATCGTGCTGTTTTCATGGTGTCTGAGCTCCTGGGGGCCCTGATGAACGACCGTCCCCCCGCTGGCGCGGCGGAATCCTCTTGTGATTCCGTCGGCAATCCCCGATAGACACCTTAGATGGTGTCTTCCTCACGTCCCGCAGGAGAACGTGCCGCCAAACCGCGGATGCGACAACCATATTCTGTTCCCGGTGACCTTTGGCACATGCCGGCCATCGATTCTCCATTTCCGCCGACCCTTGTCATTCTTACATCGCCAATCGATAATCCTCGCGTTCGCGGGTGAACCAGGAACGATCCTGTGATTCCGCGGGGGGTTCCACCCCGCATTCGCGTCAGCCACGGTGAGGCAGTGAACGGACCCCCAAGCGAAGCCAAGCCCAACGTGCTTCTCGTGACCGAGTTGTTCCCGCCCGCCGTGGGCGGCAGCGCGGTGCTGTACGAGAACGTCTACTCACGGCTCTCCGACCTGAACGTCCACGTGCTGACCGACCCGGCCTCGTCGCCGGTTGCGGCCGGCGCGGTCGGACCGTTCCAGGTGTCACACCTGGGATTGGCCACGCCGCACTGGGGTCTGATGAATCCCACGGGGCTTGGCCATCACTGGGGGGTTGCCTCCGAGATCCGGCGCCGCGCCCGGACGTTGGATGCACAGGTGCACTGCGGACGCGCGCTGCCGGAGGGGATCGCCGCGTGGATCGCGCGTCGTCGCGGAGGGGCGCACTACCTATGCTGGGCCCACGGCGAAGACCTGGCCACCGCCAACACGTCGCGGGAACTCACGTTCGTGATGGCGCGCGTCTACGGTGCCGCGGCCGGAGTCCTGGCCAACAGCCACAACACCGCTCGCACGCTGGAAGAACTGGGCGTGGCCGCGGACAAGATCCGCGTGGCCCACCCGGGCGTCGACTCGAAGCGCTTCCACCCCGACGTGGACGGATCGGCGATCCGGGCCCGGCACGTGCAGCCGGGCGAGCTGATGCTGCTGTCCGTCGGCCGACTGCAGCGCCGCAAGGGGCAGGACGTCACCATCGAAGCCGTCGCCAGGCTTTCGGATCGCTATCCGAATCTCCGGGTCGTCATTGTGGGCGGCGGCGAGGAAGAGGCTCGGCTGCGCGCGCTGGCCGGAGAGCTGGGCGTGGCCGATCGCGTGGACTTCGCGGGGAAGATCCCGGACGAGGAGCTGCCCGCGTACTACGCCGCGTGCGACCTCTTCCTGATGCCGAACCGACAGGACGGCGCGGACATCGAGGGATTCGGCATCGTGTTTCTGGAAGCGCAGGCCACGGCAAAGCCCGTCATTGCGGGTCGCAGCGGCGGGGCGCCCGAGGCGGTGGCCGAAGGAACCACGGCGCTCCTGGTCGGCGGCGACGATGCCGACGAACTGGCGGCCGCGATCGCGTCGCTGGCCGGCTCCGAAGAACTGCGCCTCCGTTTCGGCCAGGCCGGCCGGAGGCGGGCCGCCGAGGAATTCACCTGGGAACACACGGCGCGCACGGT
>BQJX01000638.1 GCA_021604925.1 Gemmatimonadota bacterium | reverse complement strand
CACTCGGCCAGCGCCGCGGGATCCTCAAGCTCGGACCGCGCCGCCAGGGAACGTCGCGCCAGTTCGGTGGCCTCGTCCAGGTCGCCCAGCAGCACCAGCACCTTGGCCAGGTCCGCCAGGGCGGCGGCGATCAGCGCCGCGTCGCGCGTGCGCTCGCGGATCTCCAGGCTCTTGCGGAAGAACTCCGCCGCGCGCGCAAAGTCGCCCTCCCGGCGATACGTCTCGCCGGAGGAATGCAGCACGTCCGCGAGGGCGTGGATCTCCTGCGGATCTCGATCGACCATCCGTCCCTGCTCCGTCCGCGTTCGGCACCGCGGAGAGAAGTTTCCCTTGGGTCCTCCGGGGGCCAACGGTACCATTGATCGGTCCTGATCCTGGAACAGAAAGCCCATCGTGGCTTCCCGATCTCTTGGAGTTGCCGAATGAATCTCGAGTTGCTGAGTGAACTGTGTCGCACTCCGGGTGGACCGGGGCGGGAAGAGCGCGTCCGCGAGGTCGTGATCCGCGAGTTGAAGCCGCTGGTGGACCGGATCGACATCGATGGGATGGGCAACGTGATCGCCACCCGCAAGCCGCGCGGCAAGGGCGCGCCCAAGAAGCCCCGTCGCGTGATGCTGTCCGCGCACATGGACGAGATCAGCCTGATGATCTCGCACATCGAGAAGAACGGGTTCCTCCGCTTCACCACGCTGGGCGGCTTCGACCCCAAGACGCTCTCCGCACAGCGGGTCATCGTCCACGGAAAGAGCGACGTGATCGGGCTGATCGGCTCCAAGCCGATCCACATCATGACCCCCGAAGAGCGCACCAAGATGCCCACGACCGACAGCTTCTTCATCGATCTGGGAATGTCGGCGGCCCGCGTGCAAAAGCTGGTCAGCGTGGGCGACCTCGCCACCCGGGAGCGGGACTTCGTGGAGGTCGGGGATCTGGTTTCGACCAAGTCGCTGGATGATCGCGTGGGCGTGTTCGTGATGATCGAAGCGGTTCGCAAGCTCCGCAACCACAACGTGGAAGTGCTGGCCGTGGCCACCACGCAGGAGGAGATCGGAATCCGGGGTGCCCTGGTGGCCGCCGAAGCGTTGCGCCCCGATCTCGGCATTGCGCTCGACGTGACGCTGGCCAACGACGTGCCCGGCGCCGAAGCCCGCGAGCAGGTGTCGGCGCTCGGGGCGGGCACCGCCATCAAGGTCATGGACTCCAGCGTGATCTGCGACTTCCGCGTGGTGGATGCGCTCCAGGCCACCGCCACCCGCAAGAAGATCCGCCACCAGATGGAAGTGCTCCCGGCGGGCGGCACGGACACGGCCGCGATCCAGCGGGCGGGCGGCGGCGTCCCGGCCGGCTGCATTTCCATTCCGTGCCGCTACGTTCACTCCGTGATCGAGGCGTGCCACCGAAAGGACATCCAGGGCTCCATCGATCTGCTGGCAGCGTTCCTCGCCGACGCCCACAAGGTGTCGCTGGAGCATTGACCGCGGCATCCCTGCCTGCCTACTGTGGAGTGAGCCGCGTTCCTCCCGGCGGAAGGAGACAGGTTTGTCGATGTCGGCCGATCCCTGGGCCCTCGATGCCAAGCGCGCCACGTTCCACCAGATGGCCACGTTCGTGGTCTGGCCGCACTCCCTGGTAGCGGCGGTGGCGGCGAGTCCGCTGTTCGAGATCCGCGAGCGGGACGATGTGGTCCGCGCCGAGTGGATGGCCGCGTCGCTGGACGAGCCGTCCGCCTATCCGCTGGGCCGGATCACGTTGCATTCGAACGGGGTCGTGCTGGACGCGTTCTCCGAAGAGCGCATCGCGGACCTGCAGCGGGCCGTGGACGGCCTCGGCTCGTGGCGCGTCACCGCGGACGAGACGCGGGCGTTCTCGCTGGAGGATCTCCTGGCGAACCCGGCCGCCGTGCTGCACCCCGTGGAGGAATCCCGGGGCCGCGCCCCCACGGCGCGCGACGTGGCCGTCTGGTATCTGCGCGCCGGCTGGACCTTTCAACCGAACCCCGCCCTCAACGGACGCGCGCCCCACATCGCGGCGCGAACCGGCCGGGGCTGGACCCAGCTCAAGGGACTACTCCCGGAACTCGCTGCGCGCCTACCCGAGGACCACTCCGGCTTCCCGCGATTCGACCCGGAGGAGCTTGAACTCCTCCTGTTGCCCGGCGCACCCGCCCCATCCCCGACGCCCGATCCATCGCGTGAATCGGGAGCCTCGCGGAGGGTCTGACGCTGCCCGTGACAACCACCGTGCCATCGGAAACTCCACCTCGATCGGCACCGGCCATCCTGGCGGGGCTGCTGGCCGGCTCCGTGCTGGGCGGCTGGCTGCTCGCACTGGAACGCCTGCCGAGCTACACGATCTTCGCCGATCTGCTGAACGCGGCCGCCCGCGTGCTGGCCGGACGCGTGCCGGAGACGCTGCTGGTGCGGCTGGATACCGAGCCCGTGGCGTTCTTCCTCTACGTGGGCGGGCACGGAGTCCTGGGCGCGGCCATCGGCGCGGCCACGAAGTTCGCCGATCGCAACGTGCGGGCCGCGCAGCTTCGCCCGCTGTGGCTGCCGCTCGTCATCG
>BQJX01000637.1 GCA_021604925.1 Gemmatimonadota bacterium | reverse complement strand
GCCCCCGCCAGCGCGATGGTGGGTTGCTCGTGGAACCGCGGATCCAGCGACCGGGGCCGGAACTCGTCGTCGGATTCCCGGTCGGGGATCGCCGCCCGGAACAGCCGCGCCGCCAGGGGAAGCGCCGGCAGGAACAGGACGGCGGTCCCCAGATTGAGCAACGTGTGGCAGTTCGCGATCTGCCGCGGCAGGTCGGACGACGTGGCCTGCACGAGTCGCGTGAACGGCCCCAGAAACGGCAGGAACAGCGCCACGCCGCCCGCCCGGAACGCGGCGTGCGCCCACGCCACGCGCTTGCCCTCCGCGTCCGCCCCCAGGCTGGACAGGATCGCGGTAGCCGCCGTGCCGATGTTGGCGCCGAAGACGAACGGGATCGCCGCATCCAGCGTGACGATGCCCTGGAACGACAGGCCCAGCACCACCCCGATGGTGGCAGCCGACGCCTGCACGATCGCGGTGAACACCGTGGCCACGATCAATGCCGGCAGCGGATCGGACGCCGTGGCCGCAAAGAAGTCGCTGACCGCCGGCATGCCCTTCAGCGGCGCCATCGCTTCCGACATCACTCGCAGCCCGAAGAACATGAGCCCCATCCCCAGAACGATGCCGCCCACCCGTCGCCGCCGGCCGCGGCTGAGCGTGAGCGCAAAGCCCACCGCCACGGCGAGGAGCGCGTACTCCGCAATGCGAAACGAGATCAGCTGGACGGTAAAGGTGGACCCCACCCCCGCTCCCAACGTGGCGCCCAGGCACTGCTCCAGCGTCACCAGCCCGGCGCTGGCGAACGACACCAGGAGCACGGTGCTGGCGGAGGAGCTCTGCACCATGAGCGTGCCGACCATGCCGAACGCCAGCGATCGCATGGGGCTGGAGGTCATCACGGCCAGGTAGCTTCGCAACCGGCCGCTCGCGGCCCGCTCCAGGCCGCGGCCGATCAGTCGGAGCCCGTAGAGGAACAGCGCGAGACCGCCGCCGACCCCCATGATCAGGAAGAAGCCCCAGTGGTCGCGCAGCGCCCGGAACGGCACGCGGACGGAGACGGCGGGTTCATCGACCAGGGCCGCCCAGGCGGAGTACTCGCCCGCCGGACCGGACAGGACCACGGAGAAGGTGGCCTCGCCCCGGCCGTCCGTGGTCGCGGTGGGCTGCAGGACGCGGAGCGCCGTCTCGCCTTCACCCCATTCGCTGAGACCCACGTTCACGTTCGCCAGCGGCTCGCCGCCCGAGTCCAGGACGCGGACCGTGACCTTCGGGAGCGTGTCGCCCACGCTGCCCACGAACAGGTCCGCCGTGGGGGACGGCGGCACCAGATGAAGCGTGGCGGCCGGGAGGCGCGGACTCGCGATCAGGACCAGCGCCAGGGCCAGCCCGATCCGGAGTCGCCAATCCTTGCGCTTGCGTGCTTCCTCACCCAACCGATCCGCCTCCCGTGGCCGCCCATGCTCGGTTTGGAGCGCCCTGTGTGTCAAACGGAATCTTCGCGTTTTCATAGGGTTGCGCTGATTCCTTCCCCTCAAGTTGCCGTTCCTACGCGCCGATACAGCAGCGACAACGGAGAGTGTCCTCCATCGGGAGCGAACCGTCAGAATGAGAATGAACCTGCTTCCGCTTGCGGTTGCGGTCCTGGGAATGCTTGTGGGAGGGCTCTCCCCGACCCCAGGAGTCGCTGCCCCAGGCGACGGGCTCGACTCGACCACGATCGTCCCGCTGGGCGATGGGCGCGCGCGTGCGCACCTCGAAGGGATGGAGCGCGACGGCGTCCTCCGCGATCCGATCTGGGCGCACGCCTTCTGGGTGCGGTCGCGGAACGCGCCGAGCGCCAGCGAGCGCGTCGCCGATCTGCGCTGGGCGCTCCGCTTTGATCCGGAGCTGAACGAGGCCCGCTGGGAGCTGGCCGGCGTGATGCTGACGCAGCGGAATCCCGAGTTCGCCACGCACGTCGTGGACGCGGTGACGCGCGGCGTCCGCTCCTTCCCGGGCCAGCACCGGATGTTGGTTTGGATCCTCACGCTGGCGCTGGGCACCGTTGCGTTCACTTTGACCGTGCTGTCGCTGCTCACCCTGGCGAAGACGCTGCCCCGCATCCATCACGGCATTCGGGAACGGCTCCACTTCCTGCCGATCGAGATCCGCTCCGGCGCCACGCTGCTCTCGCTGGCACTGCCGCTGGTCCTGGCCGCCACGCTCGCGCCCACCGCGGCTCTGTTCTGGACTCTCCTGCTGGGGACCGTCGGCGCGTGGACGCTGCTGGACCGCTGGGAGCGACGCACCTGCCTGGCCGCGTTGACCCTGGTCCTGCTGTCTCCGCTGGCGCTGGCGGGCTGGTCCCGCATCGTCGAGACCGGGCACTCCACTTCCTACGTGCAGTCGCTGTGGGCCACGCAGACCAGCGACGACGCGCGCGAAGCGCGGGTGCGCGCGCTGTCCGCCGGCGATGCCGACGGCCACTACTGGTCCAGCCTGGCGCTGGTGGAGCGACGTCGGGGCAACTTCGAGGCGGCCGCGCAGAACCTGAAGCGCGCCATCGCACTGGCCCCGGACGAGTGGGCGCTCTGGAACAACCTG
>BQJX01000636.1 GCA_021604925.1 Gemmatimonadota bacterium | reverse complement strand
GCTCGCGGATGCGGGCACCCCGGACTTCGAGCTCTATCAGGACTCGAGCGGCGGCGAGAACTGGCAGAGCCCCGTCCACCGAACGGCCGACGGTACCGTGGCGCCGCGGTTCCGCGGGTACCGGGTTCGCGTCCAGGACGTGGAGCGGACCGGACTTCGGGCCACGCCGCGGGTCGCCGTGCACGACGGGTCGTCCGGGATCTCGGTCACCCCGCGGCATTTCTGGCAGAACTTCCCGAAGGCACTTGAGGCGGGCTCGGGACGGGTGATCTTCCGGCTGTTCCCGGAGCAGTGCGCCACGCCGCACGAACTGCAGGGCGGCGAGCGCAAGACGCACGAGGTCACGGTCACGTTCGGCGCGGAGGCGCTGCGCGAATCCGTGGATACGTTCCGGAGTCCGCTGGTCGCGCACGCCCACCCGGACACGTTCGTGAACTCGCGGGCGCTCCCCTACCTCACGGCCGAGGCCGACGATCCGCACGCCCTCTACCGGCAGCTCGTCCGTCAGGCGGTGGAGGGCGCGGACACGTTCGAACACAAGCGGGAGCGGCTGGACGAATGGGGATGGCGCAACTTCGGCGATCTCTACGCGGACCACGAGGCGGTGGAGGCCACCGGCCCCGAAACATTCGTGTCCCATCACAACAACCAGTACGACGTGATCTACGCGGCGCTCCAGCAGTTCGCGCGGAGCGGTGACCTGCGCTGGTACTCGATCATGGAGGAGCTGGGGCAGCACGTCGCGGACATCGACATCTATCACACCACCGAGGACAAGAACGCCTACAGCGGCGGGCTCTTCTGGCATACGGCGCACTACGTGGATGCGGGACTGTCCACGCACCGTTCGTATCCCAAGGGCGCATCGTGCGGAGGCGGTCCCGACAACGAGCACAACTACACCGGCGGCCTGATGCACCGGTACTTCCTCACGGGGAACCCGCGCTACCGGGAAGCGGCGCTCTCCGGTGCCGAGTGGGCGATTCGCGCGGAGGATGGCAGCGGCACGCCGTTTCGCTGGCTCGACGCCGGCCCCACCGGGCTCTCCACCAAGACGCGGCACTTCGACTTCCACGGACCGGGACGCGGGGCCGGGAACTCCATCCAGACGTTGCTGGACGCATGGCGGCTGACCGGGGAGGCGCGCTTCCTGGATCAGTGCGAACGCGTGATTCGACGCACCATCCATCCCAACGACGACGTGGAAGCGCTCGGTCTGCTGGACGCCGAGAACCGGTGGTCCTACACGGTCTACCTGCAGGCGCTGGGGCGCTACCTCGACACGATGGCGGAGGCCGACCGAATCGACGACACGTACGCCTACGCCCGGGCAAGCCTTCTCACGTACGCGCGATGGATGGCGGAGCACGAACGGATCACGCTGGACCACCCCGAGGGGCTGGAGCATCCCACGGAAACCTGGGCCGCGCAGGATCTCCGCAAGAGCGACGTGTTCCTCTTTGCCGCGCTCCACTCGCAGGGCGAAGAACGAGCCCGTTTCCTCGAGCGCTCCCAGTGGTTCCACGACAAGTCGCTCGCCCGACTGGATACGTTCGCGACCAAGAGCACGCTGCGACCGGTGGTGCTGCTCATGCGGTACGGACTCATGGCCGCGTGGTTCCATCATCATCCGGACGAGGCGCGGCCCCCGGGACCCGACGGCGTGGACTTCGGGCGCCCCACGGTCTTTGTGCCGCAGAAGCTGCGGGCCATTTCCAAGGCACGGCGAATCGCGGCCGTCGGAGCTGCGGTGGCGCTGGGAGTGGTGGTGGCCAGCTTGGCCCGGATGTTCCTCTAGGGTCGCGGACGCTCGCTCGCATCGGACTCGTCCTCGGCGCCGGAACCCGCGTCGAATGCTTCGGGCGACGGACCCACGGCGGGCGGGACCGGCGCCGACTCGGGCTCCGCCAGATCGCGGGAGCGCACGGCGGCCAGGAACGTTCCCCAGACCAGGAACGGCACCAGCAGCATCGCGCCGGAGATCCGGGCCACGTCCGCCGGCAGGAGCGAGGTTCCGTCCAGAGCCGACCCCGCCAGCCAACCGACGATCGAGATCACCAGCGTCATCATCCCGAACTCCACCGACGAGATCCGTCCGAGAAAGCGATGGTCGGCCTGCCGTTGGATCAGGGTTCCCGACATCACCCACACGGAGCCCGCGGCGATCGCGGCCAGGAAGTATGCCAGCGCCGCTTGCCACGGAGCCTGCGACCAGGCCAGCAGGAAGTACGCGGCCGTGCCCGTGGGGAACGCGATCAGGATCACCCGACGGAGCGTCCGGCTCCGGTCGCCCAGCACGCGGATGATCACCATGGATCCGACCAGCGCGCCGAGCCCGCGGGCGCTGTAGAGCATTCCCATCCGGAACGGCCCGCCGGGACCGGAGAACACGGTCGTGGCGTAGATGGGAATCAGGACCAGGGCGCCGCCGGAGAGGGCCATCATGGGCTTGAGGGCGGCGAGCGCCAGCACCCTCCGGTGCCGCGCCAGGTGCCGAAGCCCGGCGACGAAGGATCGCTCCGACCGGTCGGAGTCCGCGCCGGGGGCCGGCAGAGCGGGAAGGCC
>BQJX01000635.1 GCA_021604925.1 Gemmatimonadota bacterium | reverse complement strand
GCTGCCGCGACGTGCGCTGTGGCTCGCATCGATGGACCACTCGCCTCCGGGCGGTCCGCTGATCGTCGCCGGGGCGCCGCCCCTGGGATCCCCATCCGGATCCCTGGTCGCCGGATCCGGCGCCGGCCCCGCCGGTGCCCCTTCGTCGCCGCCGGCCGCCTCTTCCACGCCCTCCTCGACCGCCGGCTCGGCCTTGCGATCCCGACCCCACGATCCGAACGAGCGCGATGACACCCGCGCCCGCGTGGTGACCGACGTGCTGAGCAGATCCCACGAGTACGGATCGTGGGACACCGTCCAGCTCTGGTTGACCGGAAGCGCGGACAGGATGTTGAGCGTGCTGTTGAGGTTGGTCAGCGGCTTGCGCCCCTCTTCCTCGGCGAGCAGATCGTAGCTGATCGAGTTGCGAAGCGTGAACACGTCGTAGCGCGTGGCCGACTTGTCCTTCCCGATCTTGGTCTGCAGCAGGTTCCGCAGGGCAAAGCTCATCCGGTTCGTCTCGCGCTGGGTGGACCCGATCCCGCCGAACGAAGGGAATCGATCGCGCAGCGTTCCCGTCGTGTCCCCCTCCTCCACGTAGAAGTACTCCCGGAACTCGGGAGCCCAGCTCCAGGACATGCTCGGTTCCAGGACATGCCGAAACCCCTGCGCCGGCCCCACCGGGCGGAGGTAGGTGCCGTAGAGGTTCGTGCTGGCCGTGAGCGAGGTGTTGTAGGTGCCGCGAAACGAGTTCCGGTTGCCCAGCACGTCCTCGTCCACCCACACGCCTTCGCCGTTGAAGCCGGGGGCCACCCGCAGGTACGGACCGAAGCTGCGCGTGGTCCGGACGTTCGAGGTGATCTTGCTGCCCAGGTCCCGCTCCTCGATGAACGTGTCCTCTTCCGTGGCGTCCGGCGTCTTGCTGCGCTCGCTCACGAACCGGGAATCGATGGAGTAGTAGACATCGCTGAGGAAGTTGCCTCGCCCATCCTCGGAGTCGCGGGACGCCGCAACAATGGACCGGCTGGGCTGGCTGAAGGAGACCGCCGGGAACGTCTCCTCCAGCGCCCCGGTGTCGAGGTTCTCGCGTCGCTCCACCTCCGCCCGCAGCGATCGGTTGGAGTCCTTGAACCGCTTGGAGAACGTGAGGTGGGAACGCAGATCGCGATCCAGCCGGCGGCCATCGTCGATGTCCCGATACACGTCCTGCGAGGACAGGAAGCTCGCGTCGCCGGACAGCGACATGGTCTCGGACAGCGTCTGCTGATGGGACAGCTCCAACGCGGTGTCCTTGCGATTGTTGGGCACGTCGCGGTTGTACTTGAGGGCGACCCGTCCGCCGTACCGATAGCGGACGTTGTAGCGCGTGTTGAGGTAACTCACGATGCGTTCCTGCGCCGGGTAGAAGTCGAACGAGAGCGTGTGGTCCATGTAGTCGTTCGGCGCGTAGTAGTAGCCCAGGTTCCGGATGAAGCGACCGCGGTTGTCGTCCACTCCCAGTTCCAGATTGGGGAGCAGGAACCCGGAGTGGCGGCCCTTCTTGAGCGACGCCATGTAGAACGGAAGCGCAAAGACCGGGATCTCGCGGATCTTCAGGACCACGGGCTTGGCCACCACCTTGTCGTCCAGGTAGATCTTCATCTGCTTGGACGAGAAGTGGTAGTGCGGCGACTCCAGGTCACACGTGGTGAACGCCGCTCCCTGGACCGTCATCACGTCGTCGCCCACCTTCCAGATGTCGTCGCCATGGTAGTACGAGTCCTCGAACTTGGTGCGGCCGTCCAGCACCTCGCCCTTCTCCGCCGCCAACTGGTAGCGCATTTGGGAGCCGACCACCTGGTCCTCGACGTCCAGGAGCACGGGTTCGGGAATGCCGCCCGCCACCATCACTTCCCTCGTCGGATCGAACTCGATCTCGCCGGACGTCAGCCGCATCGTCTTGTAGGAAACCTGCGCGCCCTGCTCCAGGTACATCATCTGCCCGGCGCTCTGGTAGCGGATCACCGGCGCGGAGTACTCCACCAGTTTGCCCTTCTCCTTCAGCACCTCGGGAGACGCCATCGCGTCCTCCCCGGCCGGCAGACGGTACTCGCCCACTCCGTGGCCGAGCACGGTCACGCTGTCGACCGCCGCGTCCGTGAACCACACGTGCAGCGTGTCGCCGACCACGTCGTTCCACTCCGAGAACTCCCCCTCCGCTTCGTTCGGAAAGAACTTGCTGCGGCCGTGCCCCACCACGGTGACCTGGTCCAGCACGTCGGCCACGAAGTGGATCGTGACGTCGTCGCCGAAGAGGAGATTCTCCTCGGGCAGGCGATCGCCGGGGATGGTGAGCCACTCGGGCGTGGGATCGGCTTCCTCGGCGTCGGTGCCGGCTTCCAGCGCGGCGATCGCCGCCAGCGCGGAATCGGCCACCGTCTGCGCGGAGGGAACGGGCGGCGACGCAAGTACGGGCGAGGGCGCGCTGCTGTCCGGGGGCGCCGCCTGGCGCAGGCTGTCGGCCCGGACCGCAACGGCTTCGCGGATGCGCCGCTCGAGGGTCGGCCCGCCGGGCGCCAGCTCCGGATCGCCCTCGCCCGGGGCGGGAAT
>BQJX01000634.1 GCA_021604925.1 Gemmatimonadota bacterium | reverse complement strand
CGCGACGGCATGGCCGTGGCGGAGCGCGGCGGGGAGTTCCACACCGTGCCGGTATTCGGATCGGCCGAGGCCGCGGACACGACGGGCGCCGGAGACACGGTGGCCGCCACGTCGTTGCTGGCAATCCTGGCGGGAGCGTCGCCGCTCGAAGCGGCGGAACTGGCGTCCATCGCGGCCGGGATCGTGGTCCAGAAGCACGGCGCCGCCACCACCACCTGCGAGGAGATCGAGCGTGTCCTACGAATCCGCCGCGAAGCTCCGTCCGCTTGAGGAACTCGCCACCGAGCTGAAGGCCGTGCGGGCGGCGAACCAGACCATCGTGCTGGCCAACGGGATCTTCGATCTGCCGCACGTGGGGCACGTTCGCTATCTGCAGGGCGCGGCCGCGGAGGGCGACTTCCTCGTGGTGGCCGTGAACGGAGACGCGTGCGCGCGCGCGTTGAAGGGCGAGGGGCGACCGTTCCTTCCGGCCGTGGAACGTGCGGAGATCGTGGCCGCGCTGGGGTGCGTGGACCGGGTGCTCATCTTCGAAGACACGAACGTGGAATCGATCCTGCGAGCGCTGCGTCCGGATGTCCACGCCAAGGGCACCGACTACCGGGCCGACAACGTCCCGGAGCGGGACGTGACCCGAGAGGTGGGAGGGCGCACGGTGATCGTGGGCGACCCGAAGGACCATTCCACCACCGACGTTCTTCGCGCCATCCTGGACGCCCACGGACTTAGCCGGTGAAGATCCTCCAGATGACCCATCAAGGGGACATCGGAGGGTCGACGAACTCGATCACCTGGCTGACCCGCGGCCTCGCCGCCCGGGGTCATCAGGTCACCCTGGCGTGCCGACCGGAAAGCCTGATTGCCTCGCGTTTCCAGGATGGTCCGGTGACGCTTGCCCCCCTCGACCTCGCTCGCGGGATTCGACTGGCCGGACAGGCGCGCACCTGGAAGCGCTGGATCCAGGAGGAGCGTTTCGACGTGGTGAACGCGCACGCGTCCCTGGACCGGCACCTGCTTTCCTACGCGCGGATGCTGGGACTGCGCGCGGCGATCGTTCACACGCGACGCAACGTGGCACTGTCCACCGGGGGGCGTCTACGGGCGTGGTTCGACGCGCGCACCACGGACGCGGTCATCGCCGTGTCCGGCGAGGTGGGCGCGGACCTCGTCCGGCGGGGGTTGCCGCGAGACCACGTGCATGTGGTGCGCAACGGTCTTCCGCTGAGCGAGTTGCCGCAGCCCGATCCGGACCGCGTCGCGGCGCTGCGGGATGAGCTGGCACTGCGGGCCGGCGTTCCCGTGCTGGGCGTCCTGGCCCGCCGCAAGTCGCAGCCGGAGTTGCTGCGGGCCGCGGGAGAGTTGAACCGACCGCTGGAGATTCTTCTGGCGGGAGTGGAAGAGGACGAGGAGCTGCGCGTGGCCCGGGAGCAACTCCCGGACGCGGTGCGCTCGCGCTGCCTGGGGTTTCGGGACGACGTGGCGGACCTCTCCGCGCTGCTGGATGTCTTCGTGCTGCCGTCCACCATCGAGGGGTTCTCGCTGGCGCTCCTGGAAGCCATGGCGCGCGGACTTCCCTGCGTGGCCAGCGACGCCGGTGGAAACCGGGAGGCGCTGGACGAGGGCGCCGGCCTGATCTACCCGCCCGGGGATGTGCCGGCGCTGGCGCAGGCATTGCGGGGCCTGCTGGACCGTCCGGAGGAGGCGCGTCGAATGGGCGAGCGGGCGTCGCGGCGTGCCCACGCGGAGTTCGATGTGTCGCGCACCGTCGAGCGAACGGAGGCCGTGTACACCCACGCCCTGGAGGGTGCCGGGTGAGGAAGATCCCCGAGTACATGCTGGTTCTGTACGCGCTGAGCGGGACGCTCTCGATCGCGGTGAGCCAGTCGGCCATGGCGCTGGGAGCGTTGGCCGTCGCGTTGCAACGCGGCCGCGGCCGGATGCCGGTCTGGCCGCGCCTCGGCCTGGAGCGACCCATGTTGGCGTGGACGCTGGCGCTCCTCACCGCCACCGTGTTCGCTTCGGACCCGATGAGCAGCGCCATCAAGATGAAGAAAGTCGTCCTGCTGGCCACCGTGTTCTGGCCGCCGCTCGTGGTGGCCAAGCGGTGGAGTCTCGGGCGCCTCTACATGGCGCTGATCTTCTCCGCCGGAGTCACGTCGTTGTACGGCGTGCTCACGTTCTTCCTGCAGGGCGGCCCCGAGCTGGGCGCGCGCATCCGCGGCTTCCACGATTTCTACCTGACGAACTCGCGCCTCCTTCTGCTGTGCACGTTCCCGGCGCTGCTGTTCGCCACGACCCGCAGCATCAGTGCGTCGCATCGGTGGGGAGCCGGCATCGCGGCCGCCGCCATCCTGGTGTCCCAGTTCCTGGGGTGCCTCCACAGCGCCTGGCTCGGGACCGGAGTGGGTCTGGCGTACTTGGCCATCCGGCGACGCTTCTGGGTGGGGGCGTGGGTGCTGCTCGCGGTGGCGATCAGTGTGTTCTTCGTGCCGGAGGTGTTGCAGGGAACCGCGCGGGATCTGCTGGATCCGCAGAGCCCCGCGAATCGCGACCGGACCGACATCTGGGCCAACGGC
>BQJX01000633.1 GCA_021604925.1 Gemmatimonadota bacterium | reverse complement strand
ATGAAGACCCCCGGTCGCGCCTGGCTGCAGTTCGAGGTGGAAGCGGCCGGGAACGGGAGCCTCATCCGCCAGACAGCTCTGTTCGACCCACAGGGGCTCGCGGGACTTGCCTACTGGTACGCGCTCTACCCGCTCCATACGCTCGTGTTCACGGGAATGCTTCGCGGCGTCACGAATGCCGCCACCCGATCGCCGGCGCCCGGCCGCACCTCCCCGCACGACACCGCGCGGAGGAATCGATGAACCCGGCCGGCATTCGGGACGCGGAACGCAACGCCGAGATCCGCATCGGCATTTCGTCCTGCCTGTTGGGCGAAAAGGTCCGCTTTGACGGTTCGCACAAGCGCGATCGGTTCATCGTGGGAACGCTGGGTGAGTTCTTCCGGTTCGTTCCCGTGTGTCCCGAGTTCGACATCGGACTGGGCGTTCCCCGCGAGTCGTTGCGACTCGTGCGTCGTCCTGCCGGAATCCGCCTGTTCGCGCCCAAGAGCGGCACCGACCACACCGCCGCAATGGTCCGGTACTCGAACGAGAAGGTGGCCGAACTGGAACGGCTCAACCTGTCGGGCTATCTGCTCAAGCGGGCCTCGCCGTCGTGCGGCATGGAACGGGTCCGCGTCTACGACGAGAAGGGGGTCCCGGACCGGACCGGACAAGGCATCTTCGCCCGCGCGCTGGTCAAGCACTGCCCTCTGCTTCCGGTCGAAGAAGAGGGCCGCCTCCATGATCCCGGCATTCGCGAGAACTTCTTTGACCGCGTGTTCGGGTATCACCGCATGCAGACGTTCTTCCGGTCGAACTGGTCCCGCGGGGACCTGGTGCAGTTCCACACGGGAGAGAAGTACCTGCTGCTGTCCCACAGTCGGCCGGGCTACGAACGACTCGGCCGCCTCGTGGCGCGACAGAAGGAGCTGGACCAGCAGGAACTGGCCGAGGGTTACCGGGAGCGCTACATGGAGGCACTGGCCGTGCCGGCCACTCGCGGCAACCACGTGAACACGCTGCAGCACATGGCGGGCTACTTCAAGGCCCTGCTCGACCAGCGCGCGCGTCGCGAACTCCACCGGTCCATCGACGACTACGAACAGGGCTACGTGCCGCTGGTCGTCCCCATGACCTTGATTCGCCACTACGTGGTACTCTGCGACGTCACCTATCTGCAGGGGCAACGCTACCTGGAGCCCCACCCCAAGGAACTGATGATCCGGAACCACGTTTGAGGCAACGCCTCACCCTTCGAGAGAGCGAGTGAACGATGAGCGCACCCCACGACGGCGGAGCCACGCTGGACCTGCTGGGCGTGGCCTGGCGACTGGGCGCGACCGTGTTTTTCGTGGTCCTGAACGGCTTCTTCGTGGCCGCCGAGTTCGCGCTGGTCAAGGTCCGGGCCGCTCGCATCCATGAACTCGCCCAGCGGGGTGGCGCCGCCGCCCGGCGCGTGAAGCACATCCTCGAGCATCTGGACCTCTATCTTTCGTCGTGCCAGCTCGGCATCACGCTCTCCAGCCTGGTGCTGGGAGCGCTGGGCGAACCGGCGGTCTCGCGCCTGCTGCTCGCGGGAGCGAGCGCAGCCGGACTGAGCGTGGACGCCGGGTCCCGCTGGGTCCCGCTGATCTCCATCGCCATCGCGTTCGCCATCATCACGATCCTCCACATGACCGTCGGAGAGCAGGCCCCCAAGATGTGGGCGCTTCGTCGCCCGGAGCAGGTGTCCCTGGGTTCCAGCGCCATTCTTCGGGGCTTCACCTTTCTCTTCCGGCCGTTCATCGGCATGATCAATGCCGTCTCGAACTGGATGTTGAAGGTGGTGGGCCTGCCGTCCGCGGGACACGGGGCCGAAGTGCCCACGGTGGAGGAGCTGCGGAGCATCCTCTCGCTCTCGGCGAACGCCGGCCACCTGTCCGACAAGGGATTCGAGATCGCCCAGAACGTGTTCCGAATGGCGGAACTCGAAGTGCGCCACATCATGGTCCCGCGAGTGGACGCCGAGTTCCTCTCCCTCGCCGACGACCCGAAGCACCAACTGGAGACCCTCCGCAAGAGCAGCCACAGCCGGTTCCCGGTCTGCGAGCGGGATCTCGATTCGATCGTGGGCTTTGTGCACGGCAAGGATGTTCTGGAGGCGCTGCTGACCAGCACCACGGTGGATCTGGAGGCGCTGGCGCGGAAGCCGCTCTTCGTTCCCGACACGATGTCGCTCTCCAATCTCCTGCTGGAGATGCAGACGAGCCGCGTTCATCTGGGCGCGGTCCTGGACGAGCACGGCACGGTGGTCGGGCTTTCCTTCCGGGAGGACGCTCTGGAGGAGATCGTGGGTCCGCTCGGTGACGAGTTCGACGAGGACGTTCCCGAGTTCCGGCAATTGAGTCCCGGAGTGTGGGAGGCGCGCGGGAGCATCGCGTTTCCGGATCTCTGCGCCAACCTGGAGGTCACGGCCCACGACGAGGGCGAGGAAACGGCGGCCGGCTACGTGACCGCCCGCCTGGGCCGTTTCCCGGTCGAGGGCGACACCGTGATGCTGGGACGGTACGAGCTCCTCGTGAAGGAGATGGGACGTCAACGAATCACGCGGAT
>BQJX01000632.1 GCA_021604925.1 Gemmatimonadota bacterium | reverse complement strand
CCACACCGATCCGGTGCCCTTCGGAGTGTCGGGCAATCACATGCACCCCCATCCTCTCACCAACGAAAGCGCCCGGCCCCGGATCGCTCCGGAGCCGGGCTCCCCTTCCCGTGGCGGCCCGATCGCGAGCCTAGATCCGCTTGAGCTCGACCCGGCGGTTCTTCACGCGGCCGGCGGCCGTCTCGTTGTCCGCGATGGGCTGCGTTTCTCCGTAGCCCTTCACCTCGAGTTGGCCGGCGTTCACGCCCTTGCCGACCAGGTAGTCGCGCACCGAAGCCGCCCGGCCCGCGGACAGGTCCAGGTTGCCCTGCGCGGCACCCCGCGAGTCGGTGTGGCCGCCGATCTCCACGCGCACCTTGGGCCACGCCTTCAGCGACTCCGCCACCCGGTCCAAGGTCTTCCGCGAGTCCGCCGTGAGCGTGGTGCTCGACGTCTCGAAGTTCACGCCCTCCAGTGTGAGCGAGGCGCTTCCCTCCTGGAAGAGCTTGGCCGCCTCCGGACATCCGTCGGCCTTGACCTTGGTTCCCTTGGGCGTGCCCGGGCACTTGTCCAGCCGGTTCGGAACGCCATCCCCGTCGTCGTCGGCGTTCACGTCCGCCAGCGCGCAGCCGCCCGCATCCACGGCAACACCCGCCTTGGTATCCGGGCACTTGTCGAGTCCGTCGTACACGCCGTCGCCGTCCGTATCCAACGGGCAACCCAGCGGATCCACCCGCGCGCCGCGAGGAGTGTCGGGGCACTTGTCATCGCCGTCCGAGATTCCGTCGCCGTCGGTGTCCAGCGGGCAGCCGCGCGCATCCACGATCGTCCCGCGCGGAGTCCCCGCGCACCGGTCGCGGCTGTCCGGGACGCCATCGCGATCGGAGTCGACTTCGGTCGTGGTCTCCTTGGCTCCGCCGCCAAAGCCCATGGACACGCCAAAGAGGAAGTGCACATCGGTCATCACGGTCGACACGTAGTCATGGAAGCGGCTGTCGTGGCACTCGGTCGTCCGGTCGTGCCGGAACTCCCAGTGGAAGAGCAGGTCGTCCTTGAGACGGATCCGCTGGCCCAGCCCGGCGCCCCCGAAGTACCGACCGATAGAGTCGCCATCCTTGGGGCTGAGTCTCGCGATGCCCATTCCGTAGTTCAAAAAGAGCTGGTGCCCCGTGAGGTGCGACGGATACAGGAACTGCAGTCCGGTGCGCAGCTTGAGGGCGGGCACGTCGCCTTCGGGCAGGTTGGACTCGACCGGAGCGTAGAGCCCGTCCGCCATCACGGCCCAGTGATCGCCGAGGAAGTACAGTCCGCGCAGCCCGAACTCCGGGTTCCAGTCGCGAACCTCGGGTCCGTACCCGGTCAGCTTCTCGTCGGCGAAGAGCAGTCCGCCCTGGAGGCCGATGTCGTACGTCCGTTCGGCATTGGCCGGAGCCGCGAGGGCCCCGCACAGAAGAAGCGGCAAGCACCAACGGATCCATGGGTCGCGTAGCATGTCGATCTCCGGAAGTTGAAGGTACGTCCATTCGTGGCGCAGGATTCTGAGGGAATGATCCCGCATTCCGGGCGATTGTTCAACCCGGCGGAAGTGGGCGCTCGTGGGCGCGAGCGGCAAGGTTGCGGAACCGGCCGACCGAAGGCGCCGGGCTCGGGATTCAGGAGCCGGGGAGCGCCCGGGCGAGTAGACTCCGGGCCGGAGGAGCGCCAACCATGGAATCCCCAGCCCCGGTGGACTGCCCCCACGGTCAGCAGTGCGGCGCCTGCGCGCTGCTGGGCGTGAGCTATCAAAATCAACTGGACCGCAAGAAGGCGATCCTGGAAGAGGCGCTGCAACGCCACGAAGGACTCCGGGGCGTGGAGGTGCTGCCCTGCCTGCCGTCCCCCGAGGTGGCCGGCTACCGGAACCGCGCCAAACTGGCCGTCGGTCTGTCGCGGCACGGAGAGGACCCGCGGATCGGCTACTTCCGCGCCGGCACCCGCGAAATCGTGGACGCCCCCGAGTGCCGGGTGCTGGTTCCCGAACTTGCAGACACGGCCCGGAGCCTGCGGCGTTTCATCGGACGCATGAAGAAGCCGCCGCGCGAGCTTCGTCATCTGGACATTCGCTGCGGCAGCGATCCGACCCGGCAGCACCTCACCCTGGTGTTTCGGGCGAACCAGTGCCCCACCGTGCCGTTGAACGCGCTGCGCAAGGTGTGCCCCCAGGTCACCGGAATCTCCGTGAATCTGAATCCGCACGGCGGAGCCCAGGTCATCCGGGGCGAGGTGACTCCCCTGTGGGGCGCGCGCGAGGTCTGGATCAATCAGCCGGGCTATCGGTTGCGGGTGTCGCCCGGGGCGTTCTTCCAGGTCAATCTGGGACAGTTGGCGCCCATCCACGCCCGCATGTCCGAGTTCCTGGGCGAAGGCGACGTGCTCGCCGATCTCTACGCGGGAGTCGGAACACACGGGCTGGCGATGCGCGCGCAGTTTCGCCGCGTCCTGTTCATGGAGGGCGATCGCGACGCGGTGGCCGATCTGCACTCCACGATCCGCCATCGGAAGTACCGGAACGTCACGGTGATCGGAAGCGCCGTGGAGCGCTCGCTCGAACTGCTGCTGGGC
>BQJX01000631.1 GCA_021604925.1 Gemmatimonadota bacterium | reverse complement strand
GTTGAAGATGTTGGCGATGAGCACCGTCACCAGGGGGGCGATCGTGCGCTCGCGACCCTGAAGGTAGTGGCGCATCGCCACGAAGATGAGAAACGGGGGGATGCTGAAGATCAGCGTCCGGCAGTACTTCGCGCCTTCGTGCGTGAGGTCGGGGTCCTGTCCGAGAAACAGCAGGCCGGGTTCCGCGAACCACCAGATGACGCCCAGTGGCAGCGCCAGGATGCCGGAGAGCACGACCGAACGCTGCAGGGCCAGGCCGCTCGCCTCGCCGTCGCCGGCGCCGTGCGCCTGCGTGATGATCGGATCGATTCCCATGACGATGCCCATCATCACGACCATCGACCCGAAGGACCAGATGTGGCCGAGGGCGATCGCGCCGAGAGCGTCCGGCCCCAGCTTGCCGACCATGTAGATGTCGACGATGCCCATCATGAGCATGCCGACCTGGCTCAGGACCAGAGGCGTTGCGAGCGTCGTGAGGATGCGGAGCTCACGTTGCCATACGGAACGGGAATGCGGGGCCAAGCGGGCGATCTCCTGCGCAAGAGCGGCGAGATGATAGCACACGGTCATCGTTCGTCGGCGTCGCCCGAGCTTGTCTCGATTCGCGTGCGGCGCTAGAATGGGCTGGCGGTTGGACCCCTTTCTCACAGTTTCGAAGCCGGCGCGCGATCTCCGTCGCGGCGCCGACTGGCGATATTGCGACGGACCCCTGATAGACGACGGCGAAACGCCTCGCGATCGAATTCATGGCCAAGACCACTTCCAAGAAGACTGCGTCGAAGAAGAAGACTCCTGCGAAGTCGGGCAAGAAGACGGCGGCAGCGAGCCCCGGCTCGAAAGCGAAGGTCGCCTATGATGAGAAGGCGATCCAGACCCTGGATCCGCTCGAGCACATCCGCTTGCGCACCGGCATGTATATCGGTCGCATCGGAGACGGCACCAATCCCAACGATGGTATCTATGTCCTCTTGAAGGAAGTCATCGACAATGCCGTCGATGAGTTCATCATGGGCGAGGGCAAGAAGGTCCTGATCTCGCGCAAGGGGCCGACGATCGCCGTGCGTGATCACGGTCGCGGGATCCCGCTCGGCAAGGTCGTCGACTGTGTGTCGAAGATCAACACGGGCGGCAAGTACAACGACGACGTGTTCCAGTTCTCGGTCGGACTCAACGGCGTCGGCACCAAGGCGGTCAACGCGCTATCCGAGAAGTTCGAGGTTCAGAGCTGGCGGGACGGCAAGTTCAAGCGAGCTTCCTTCCGGCGCGGCCGCAAGGTGAAGGTCGAGGACGGCGTCGACAAGGGGGCCTCGAGCGGAACGCTGGTGGCCTTCCGCCCCGATCCGGAGATTTTCGGCGAGTTCGACTGGAACGATGACTTCATCGATCGGCGCCTGCGGTACTACGCCTATCTCAACTCGGGCCTGACGCTCGTCTACGGCAAGAAGGTGTTCCGGAGCAAGGGCGGGCTGCGTGACCTGCTGGCGGAAGAACTCGGCGAGGAAGCGCCGGTCTATCCGCCGATTCACGTCAAGCAGGAGCGTCTCGAGTTCTCGTTCACGCACACACAGAACTACGGCGAGAGCTACCTGAGCTTCGTCAACGGACAGTTCACCAAGGACGGCGGCACGCATCAGAGTGCGTTCCGCGAAGGCGTCCTCAAGGGCATCAACGAGTTCGCCAAGAAGAGCTTTGCCGGCGAGGACGTGCGCGACGGGCTCATCGGCTCGGTGGCGGTCAAGCTGCAGGACCCTGTCTTCGAGAGTCAGACGAAGAACAAGCTCGGCTCGACCGACGTGCGTTCGTGGCTGCTGCCCGCGGTCAAGGAAGCGGTGATGCTGTGGCTGCACAAGAACAAGGAATCGGCCGACACCTTGCTCGAGAAGGTGCGCGCCAACGAGCGCATCCGCAAGGAACTGGCGTCGATCAAGAAGGAAGCCCGCGAGCGGGCTCGCAAGACGGCCATTCGCATACCGAAGCTCACGGACTGCAAGATCCACCGCGGAGATCGCAACAAGCGCGCCGAGGAGAGCACGATCTTTCTGACCGAAGGTGATTCGGCCGGCGGAACCATGATCCAGGCGCGCGACGTCGACACCCAGGCGATCTTCTCGCTCAAGGGCAAGCCGCTCAACTGCTACGGTCTCAAGCGCGACGCGATCTACAAGAACGAAGAGCTCTACAACATCATGCGGGCGCTCGGCATCGAGGACGATATCGAGAACTTGCGCTACGAGCAGGTCGTCATCGCCACCGACGCCGACGTCGACGGCATGCATATTCGCAATCTCCTTCTGACGTACTTCCTGCGTTACTTCGAGGACCTGGTCGTGCGTGGCTGCGTCTATATTTTCGAGACGCCGATCTTCCGGGTTCGCAACAAGAAGGAAACGATCTACTGCTACAGCGATGCCGAACGCAAGAAGGCGATGAAGAAGCTGCGCGGCTCGGAGGTCACCCGCTTCAAGGGACTCGGTGAAATCTCGCCTGTGGAGATGAAAGGATTCATCGGCGCCGACATGCGGCTGGTGCGCGTCGACATCCGGGCGATGAGCGAGGTCTCCAAGGCGCTCGAATTCTTCATGGGCAAGAA
>BQJX01000630.1 GCA_021604925.1 Gemmatimonadota bacterium | reverse complement strand
TCATCTTCTCGGCAAAGACCATCTGGTCCCGCGTTCGCTCCAGCTGCTGGGTCTTCTCCTGGATCCTCGCCTCCAGAGTGTGGTTCCACTGCTCCAGCTCCTCGGACGCCGACTCCAGCCGGGCCGACATGAGGTTGATCGACTGGGCCAGCTCGCCGAACTCCGAGGACTTCTGCGGCGGCAGTCGGTGCGCAAGATCTCCGGTGCCCAGACGCCGGATTCCCGTGAGCACCGCGCGGATGGGCTGGTTCACCATCCGCCACGCCACCGCGCCGATCACTGCGGACACCACCGCGATCGTGATCAGCCCGAACCAGAGCATCTGGGATCGTGCGTCGCCCACCCATCCGTCGAGGGACGCGGTGGACAGCTCCACGTCGAGAACGCCGAGGACCTGCTGTTCATTGGGGTGGACGTGGCACTCCGCCGTGGAACAGCCGGTGCGATTGAGAACGGGGAAGGCGAGGGCCAGGGCGCTCTCGCCGCTGGGCAGCGAGAAGCGCCGCAGTCCCTCGCGCAGGTTGACCGGCACCTGGACGCTGGGGCCGGAGTGGCACCCCTGGCAGACCGGGCTGTCCAGCGCGTGCTTGCGCCCGATCTCCTCGGGGTGGTTCGAGTAGTGCACCTCGCCTTCGGCGTTCACCAGACGCAGGGCCAGCACGCTCTGGCGTCCGCCGATGTTCCGGATGATCTCGCCAAGCCCGTCCCGGTCGTTCTCCATCATGGAGGACTGCGTGCTGGACAGGATGGTCTCGCCCAGTTCGATGGCCGTCTGCTCCAGCAGGGAGTAGAGGTGCTGGCGGTGGAGTTCCAGTGCGAGGGAACCGCTGATACCGAGAAGCAGCAGCAGGGAACCGGTCAACACCAGCACCAGTCTCCAGCCCAGGGATCGCGTGACCGCGCCGACTCCGCGCCGCACATCCATGACCAAGGCCTCTTCGGGGTGCTAGCCTCCGGCCGTTTCGACCGGCGCGGCCCCCGCTTTCCCGGCGCGCGCGAATGCCGCGTGCCGCTCCCTTTCCTCCTGCCAGCTCTGTTCCCGGGCGTGCTCCAGCTCGTCCGGCTCGAACACCGGCAGGTAGCGGGCGGCCAGGTAGAACCCGATCACGCCCACCGTTACCAACATCCCCGTCACGGCAACCTCCGTCCAGTAGGGCACGTACGATTCTCCCGCCACGACTTCGAATCCGGTCACGGCCACGTTCAGGCGGCTGACCACGAACCCGAGCACGGCCACCTGCGCGGTGTGATAGAGCCAGCGCGCGTTCCGGGCCACGCGCACGGTGTTGAAGAGCACCACCGGCGCCGCCAGAAGTGCGATCTCCAGCAGGAAGTACGCGGAAGCCCGGTCCACGGGCCAGATCGAGGTCAACGCGCCGGACCGGAACATGTCCGCGAGGCGGATGACCAGATACAGGCCGAAGACGATGGACGCCAGGCGACCGACCGGCGCCAGGATCTCCAGCTCCGAGGCTCGCCCGAACGTCCGGGAGCTCAGCGTGGACTCCATGATGGTCATGGCCAGGCCCACTCCCATGGCGGAGATGAAGAACAGGAGCGGCAGGATGGGCGTGTACCAGAGCTCGTGCAGCCGCCCGGGGACGATCAGGAACATGCTCCCCAGCGAGGACTGGTGCAGCATGGAGAGCAGCACCGCACACACGGTCAGCGGAAACGTGGCCGCGTGGACGACCCGGGTCGTGCGCGCCCAGCGGAGCTTCTCGAAGACCATCGCGGAAACCTCGAGCGCGAGCACCGAGGAGTACAGGGTGACGCACCAGGCAATCTCGAACATCACCGAGTGGGGATTCCACATCACCATCGGGTGCCAGATTCTCCACGGGTGGCCCAGGTCGAACATCAGTCCGCCCACGACCATGAGGTAGCCGATGAACGCGGTCAGGACCGCGGGACGGGCGAGCGGCCGGTACTTCTCGAGGCGCAGGATGTAGACCATCGCGCTCACGGTGAAGCCGCCCGCGGCCAGTCCCACGCCGCAGAGGATGTCGAATCCGACCCACATTCCCCAGGGAAACGTGTCACTCAGATTGGTGCTCCCACCCAGGCCCCGCGTGAAGCGGAGCACGGTGGCGTACGCTCCCGAGACGAGGAAGACGAGCCCCACCACTTTCCACGGCGTGAGAGCGGCCAGCAAACGGGTCCAGGCGGATCTCATGACCGGTCTCCTTTCTCGCGGGAGCGGCCCCCGGTGTCCGGGTCCGTTCCGGCAGTCTTCGGTTCGCCGTTCCGAGCGGCGGCCGCCAGCGACATGCGGCGATGGATGATCCAGTTCACGCCCAGCAGGCCCACTCCGGCCACGCCCACGGCGGTCGGGATCTGTGACAGCACGGCCCAGGTCTTCTGGGGCAGCGATTCGTTGGGAATCCGCTGGTCGAACGCCGCCATGATCTCCGGCGGTCCGATGATCAGGATCGACGTGCCGCCGGCCTCCTCGGCTCCGTAGACGCGGGGCGCGTACTCGCCCGGACTGGCGGCGATTCGCTTCCACGCCTCGGCCAGCAGCTCGGTGCGTTCGCCGAACACGGTGGCCCCTTCGTCGCACGCCTCGGCGCACGCCGACGGTTCGCCCTTCG
>BQJX01000629.1 GCA_021604925.1 Gemmatimonadota bacterium | reverse complement strand
ACCTGCCGCGCTTCTTCGGCGCGGGGCTGTCGACCCGGCACACGGCCTACGACAACGATCGGGTCCTGGGGATCCTGCACTCGCTCACGGTGGGATTCGACGCGGGTTCGCGCCTGCATCTCGATACGACCTGGGGCACGCGCGACGAGACGCAGCAGGACGACGCGACGAGCGCCCACGACCTCCGCTGGTGGTCGGTGGAGGCGCAGGCCGCGCTGTCGCGGGGCTGGTACGTGGTCACGTCCGTCGAGAACAACGACAGCGACCTGGATCAGGACACGTTGTACTTCCTGAGTGCGGTCCATCGATTCCGATGAGGAAGGGGAGTCCGGGAATGGACAGGGTTTCGAGAATGGCAGCCTGGGCCGGAAGCCTGGCGCTCGCCTGCGTGATGGCGGTCCTTCCCGTGCGGGCCGCGGAAGGCCCCTCCGTGGAAGACAATCCGCACGGCGAGTTCCGGGCGGACTGCTCCCTGTGTCATCACTCGGAGTCCTGGACACCGGCGCTGGTGGGACGCGACTTTGATCACGGTAAGTTCGCGGAGCCGCTCCGCGGTGCTCACCAGGGAACTCCCTGCCTCTTGTGTCACGTGAGCCTCGAGTTTTCGGAGAACGTTTCGACCGAATGCGCGGATTGCCACACGGACATCCATGCCGGCGAACTCGGAACGGACTGCGGGAGTTGTCATTCGGAGCAGAGCTTTGTGGATCGCGCCCGGCAACGCCGGGACCATCGGGCGACCCGGTTCGTGCTGTCCGGCGCGCACGCGAACGTGGACTGTGACGCATGCCACACTCCCACCGAGGGAAGAGCGGCCCAGTATCTCAACCTGTCCACCGATTGCTTCTCCTGTCATCGTTCGGACTACGAGTCGGCTGTCAATCCGAACCACCAGGAAGGCAACTTCCCGACGGACTGCACGGCCTGCCACGGGACCGGCGGCTGGACCGGAGCGTCGTTCGACCACTCGCTCACGTCGTTTGCATTGACGGGCGCACACCGGACGACCGCGTGCACGCAGTGCCACGAGGGGGACGTGTTCGCCGGTACGCCGACCGATTGCTACGCGTGTCATCAGCCAGAGTACGAGGTGGCGATGGACCCCAATCATGTGGAGCTTGGACTCCCCACGGACTGTGCTTCGTGCCACAGCACGACGGACTGGTCAGGCGCCACGTTCGACCACTCGCTCACGGCGTTTGCATTGACGGGTGCGCATCGGACCACGTCGTGTACGGACTGTCACGTGGGCGGTGTGTACGCCGGAACGCCGACCGACTGCTACTCCTGTCACCAGCCGGAGTTCGAAGGGACCAGCGATCCCGGCCACGTGGCGCTGGGCTTCCCCACGGACTGTGCTTCGTGCCACAGCACGACGGACTGGTCAGGCGCCACGTTCGACCACTCGCTCACGGCGTTTGCGTTGACCGGTGCGCATCGGACCACGTCCTGCACGGACTGTCATGTGGGCGGCGTGTACGCAGGTACGCCCACCGACTGCTACTCCTGTCACCAGCCGGAGTTCGAAGGGACCGCGGATCCGAATCACGTGGCTCTGGGCTTCCCCACGGATTGTGCGTCGTGCCACGACACCGCGACTTGGTCAGGCGCGACCGTGGACCATGCGTTCCCGATCTACAGTGGCGCTCATCGTCAATCGCGCTGGGACTCGTGTGCGGACTGTCATACCGACGCGGGGAACTACGCGAGCTTCAGCTGTTTCGGTTGCCATCCGCATTCGGACAAGTCCAAGACGGACGGCGATCACAGTGGAGAGGGCGGGTATCAGTACCTCAGTTCCGCCTGCTACGACTGCCATCCAAACGGAAGAAGCTGAGGCCGGGCGGTCCCGCTGGCTACGGATTGGCCCCCGACTGGGACTTCACCTCCCGTAGGCGGGTTCGCGCGGCCACGTGATCGGGATCCAGCCGCACCACCGTCCGCCAGTGCTCCCGGGCGTCCGCCAGCCGGTGGAGGGCGTAGGCCGCTTGCCCCCACTGGAAGAACGCGTTCGCGTTCAGCGGGTTCTCGCGCGTCGAGCGGCCAAAGTACTTCTCCGCGTCCTGCGCGTTCCCGGATTGCAACGCCACCATCCCCATCTCGAAGTAGACGGTCGCGTTCGAGACGGCGGGGGGAAGCTCCAGACAGTGGCGAAACTGCTCGAGCGCGCGGGCGGCGTGGCCCGCGCGGGCTTCGAGCTGGCCCAGTACGATGTGGGTCTCCTTGTGTTCCGGGTCCACGGCCAGCGCGGCGTTCGCGGCCTGGCTCGCCTCCACCAGACGGCCGGCGGCCAGCGAACCCTTGGCGATGGAAACGTGCCGAAGAAGTTCGATCCGGTGTTTGGGGTCGGGTAGCGCACCATCGCCGCCGTCGACTTCGGGAGACATGCTCACGTAGCCCAGGCTCGCCAGGAGCTGTTCGGTGGATTCGTCGACCGAAGTCGGAAGGGCCACTCGCTCCCGCCGTTGTGATTCCTCCAGGAGCGCCCAAAGGGGGGCGGTCGCGGCCAGCGCCGAAGCGTCCTCGTAGAGATTCGTCAACTCGCCGGGGTCGGTCCACAGGTCATAGATCTCCGGCTCGGGCGCCCGGATCACCT
>BQJX01000628.1 GCA_021604925.1 Gemmatimonadota bacterium | reverse complement strand
CAGCGAATCGACGTGCGTGGCCGCCCCCAGCCCGAAGTGGGCCACCGCCGGAGATGCGGACAGGTAACTCGTGGCCCAGGCGATCGGGCGCAGGAAGACGGCGTTCCCCGCGTACGCCACCACGGTCGCTCCCACGGCGTCGCGACGCACGGCCGGATCCGTCACGCGCACGCGGAGCCAGTGCCCCTGGCGGGGGGCATCGTTCCGGTAGAGACGCGAGGGGCTGTGGATGTTGGCCAGAAAGAAGTCCTCGTCTCCGTCGGAATCGAAGTCCGCCGTGGCCAGTCCGCGCGACATCTCCACGCGCCCCACGAACGCTTCGAACTCGTCCTTGGCGCCGCGGAACTGACCGCCGCCCTCGTTCAGGAACACCTGATTGGGCTCGCACAGGAACTTCCACGGACTCCCGAGCTCCGCGCCCGGCAGCGCCGCCCCGCGGTTCACCGCTCCGTTGGCCACGATGATGTCGAGGTCCCCGTCCAGCTCCACGTCCACCGCCACGGTGCCGAACCCCGTGTAGGGCATGCTGGCGTTGCCGAGACCGGTGAGGCTCGTGACGTCCTCGAAGCCCCAGCTGAACCCCACGTTGCGGTAGTAGGTGTTGCTCTCCTTGCGGAGGTGCGTCATGAACAGGTCCAGATCGAGATCGTTGTCGAAGTCCGCGGCCACGATTCCCATGCCCGCCTCGGGCTTGCCGTGTTCGTTGACCGCCGTTCCCATCACGATGGCGTCGTCCAGGAACGTTCCGTCTCCCTGATTGATCCAGAGATGGTTCGCGTAGCTGTCGTTGGTCACGTACAGGTCCTGAAGCCCGTCGCGGTTGACGTCCAGGCTGATCACCCCCAGCCCGGCCGCGGGCTCGGTGCGGATTCCGGCCGCCACGCTCACGTCCTCGAACGTGCCGTCGCCCCGGTTGTGCAGCAGGAAATCCGCCGCGGGAGGAAACGCGCGCGGCCCGCAGAACTCGGGGCGACCCGAAGCATCGGTGCACCGCTTGGCCGTGTCGTAGTACACGTACTGCGTCACGAAGAGGTCCAGGAAGCCGTCGTCGTCGTAGTCGAAGAACACGCTGGAGCAGGACCAACCGTCGATGCGGATGCCGGCCGACTCCGTCACGTCCTCGAACGTGCCATCCCCGCGGTTGCGAAAGAGCGTGTCCTGCGCGTAGTTCGCAAAGTACAGGTCCAGGAAGCCGTCATTGTTGTAGTCGCCCACGGCCACGCCCACGCCGTACCCGTGATGATCCACCCCGGCGGCGCTCGTCACGTCGGAGAAGACGCTGTCCTTCGTCTGTCGGTACAGCCGAACGCCCGACTCGCGGAGTTTCCCGTCCTGTTCGAAGATCGCGTTCGCGTTCGTCAGCAGGAGGTCCAAGCGGCCATCCCCGTCGTAGTCCAGAAAGGCGGCGCCGCCGGTCATCACGTCGGCGACCTGGAACGAGTCGTACGGCTCGGAGGCCATCGAGGTAGGAAGGCCGGCAGCTCCGGTGATCTCCGTGAACCAGGACGCCTCACCGCCCAGGACCGGCGCCCACGCACCCAGCACGCCCGCCAGGAGCGCGGCAGTCCAGGGGATGGCTCGACGGAACCCGCCGGCGCACGCATCCGGCGGACCAGGAATCGTGAGATGCAAACACTCTGCCTCGGGCCCAGGGGAATGAGCGAGACCACGGTCCCCCGCTTTTCGCGCGGGACTCGATAGTGTACCATCCGCGGCGCTCCACCGTGGACAACGAACCCCGCACACCGGGAGCCCGAAACGATGGCTCGCCTCCCCAAGTGGATCACGCTCTGCCCGGCCCTGATCGGGACTCTGATCGGTTGCGGCGAGTCCCCGCCGCCGTCCGTGCCGCCTCCGGCGGACGACGGCCGTGGCCACGAGCGCATGGTCTCGTTCCTGGCGCAGATCCAGAGACGCACGGCCCAGGAGAATCCGTTCCTGGGCACGCAGCAGACCATGGCGCTGCACCAGCAGCTGACCGGGCTCGCCCCCGGGGACGATGCGCTTCGTCTGCGGCTGAACTACGAGCTCGGCACGCAGGAGCTCCGCCAGGGCGACACCCGCGCCGCCATCGAGCGGTTCCAGGTGGCCTACGACCTGCTCGATGAACTCGAGAGCGAGCTCACCGACGAGCAGGCCAACCTCACCAGGTTCCAGCTGGGCGTGGCCTACCTTCGGCTGGGCGAGGCCGAGAACTGCATCATGGCCGACGCTTCGGAGGCGTGCCTGATACCGGTTCGCCCGGCGGGCGTCCATCGGAAGCCGGAGGGGTCGTCGAACGCCATCCGCTACCTGCGGGAAACCCTGGACCACTCCGAACCGGACGGTCGCCTGCACCTCACCGCGCGCTGGCTCCTGAACATCGCCCACATGACGCTGGGCAGCTGGCCGGAGGGCGTGGGCGACGAGTTCGTGATTCCGGCCGCGGCGTTCGAACCGGGCGCGAACACGCCGCGCTTCCGGAACGTGGCCAACCCCACGGGGCTGGACGCGTTCAACCTGGCCGGCGGCGTGTGCATCGACGACTTCGACGGTGACGACCTGCTGGACGTGGTCACGTCCACCTGGGACACGGGCGGTCAGCTGCTCTACTTCCGCA
>BQJX01000627.1 GCA_021604925.1 Gemmatimonadota bacterium | reverse complement strand
CGGCGTCCGCCATTCTTCCCTGGCCGACGTAGTTCACCGCCAGGTTGTTGACCAGCGCCAGCGTGGTGACGTGCTCGGCGCCGAGAACTTCCCGCGCCTCGGCGAGCGCCGCCACCTGGATCGACTCCGCGGTGGCAAAGTGCTTCAGCTCGTAGTGGACCCAGGCCAGGCCGTCCAGGTCGGACAGGAGCGCGACGCGATCCGAACCCGGGACGCGGCGGCGGCGCTCCGTGATGTCCTCGTACGTCTCCAGGGAACCCTCCAGGTCCTTCCTCTCCCGGCGCAGCAGGGCCAACAGGGACTCGTCGTGCATCACCTCTTCGTGCAACTCGCCCAGACCCTGGTGCCCCGCCACGGCCGCCGCCAGCTCCGGCTCCGCTTCGTCGAGACGACCCGCGAAGACGAACACCCGAGCCAGCATGCGATGGACGGACGCTTTCTCCACACGGAACGCCGGACCGAGCTCTTCGTAGGTCGCCAGCGAACGTCGCAGGAGTTCCTCGGCCCGACCGAACAGACCGAGACCGAAGTACGTCTCCCCGAGCGTGCGGTCGAGCCGCGCGCTGATCTTGGGTTGATCCTGCAGCTCCTGGCTCACCGCCTGCGAGGCGCGCGACAGCACGCCCTGGTCGAGCAGATCGAGCGCGGTGTCCGTGGCGTTGACCTGACGCAACCGTTGATTGAACTCGTCCAGGACCACGGTGCGCTCCGCCTCGGCCATGCCGCCGTCCTCCAGCGACTTGGCGAGCTGTCCGCGCAGGTCCTCCACCAGACGCGCGCCCATCTGGGCCGCGTCCACTTCCTGCAGCATGCGCGACTGGAACTCGGCCACGACTTCCACGTTCCCGCGGGCTTCCTGCGCCGCACGTCGCTGCGACGCTTCTCGCATCCCCAGCGTGGTCGACACCACCACGCCGGCCACCAGGGTGAGACCGGTGGCGACCGCGCCGCCCACGAGCACCTTGTTCCGTTTCGCGAATTTGCCGAGCGTGTACATCGTGCTGGGTGGTCGCGCCAGGATCGGCTGGTCCGTAAGGTATCGGTCCAGATCCTCCGAAAGTGCCGCCGCGCTCTTGTAGCGGCCGTTCGGTTCCTTCGCGAGGCCCTTCTTGACGATGGTCTCCAGATCGCGGTCCAGCGGCCGTTTGCCGACCCAGGCGGCGCGCAACGAACGCGACGGAACGTCGCAGATCACCCGGATCGCGTCGGGAATGGAAACGGCCGCCAGGTCGTAGGGCCGGGAACCCGTCAGCATCTCGTACAGGATGATGGCCAGCGAATAGATGTCCGTGCGGAGATCGATCTCATCCGGAATCCCGCGCGCCTGCTCGGGGCTCATGTAGGCCAGCGTTCCCTTGATCACGCCCACGTTGCTCACCAGCGAGGCCGCGGCCACGTCCTGGTCCGTGATGCGGGCCAGGCCGAAGTCCAGGATCTTGGCGGTCACTCCGTACGCCTCCTGCGATCCCGAGGCGACGGACGCAGTCCCCGACCCTGTCTCCGCCACCACCACGTTGGAGGGTTTCAGATCGCGGTGGATCACCCCCCGCTGGTGGGCGTAGTGCACCGCATCGCACAGGATCTGGAAGATGCGCAGCCGGCGCACGATCTCCTCGCCCGAGAACGGCGGGGCCGGCTCCTCCAGGTACTTGGAGAGCGTGACCCCGCGCACCAGCTCCATCGCAAAGAAGTGCTGGCCGTCCTCCGTGCATCCGGATTCGAAGATGGCGCCGATGTTCGGGTGCTTGAGCCGCGCCAGGGTCTCCGCCTCGCGCTGGAACATCTTGACCTGCGTTTCGTCCACGAGCGCGCCGCCCCGAATCACCTTGAGCGCCACCTGCCGCCGCGGGTTCTGCTGCTCGGCCTCGTAGACCATGCCCATCCCGCCTTCGCCGAGCTTGCCGAGGATCCGATAACTCCCGATCGACTCGGGAAGGGCGCGCTCGGGCTTCAGGGAACGGTTCGATGGCGGGGCGGCCGGAACGTTGGCGCCCATCGCCAGCGTGGGATCGGGGGTCGCGTCCGGAGCGGGAGGAACCTTGGCGTCCATCGCCAGGGTGGGATCGGGGGCCGGGTCCGGAGCGGACGCGCCGCCCATCGGCAGCGTGCGCTCCGGATCGGGCGCGCGGTCATCGGGAGGGTGCGGGGGATCTGGGCTCATTCCGGAACAGTAGCAGGTGCCCCGTGCGCGGACCAGAGGACCGTCGAACGCGACCCATGTTCAGAAGTGGCACAGGCACGCGGCCCGAACGCGCACCGAATGAACGTTTCGATCCCCGGCCCCACGTCAGGAAGGCCTGGAAGCCGGCCTGCGCGTTCCTGTTCGACCCCCTCCGTGGCATGGTCGTTGCGTTCTTGCGTTCCCGCAGCACGCCGCCCGTCCCTCCGGGGTCGGAGAGGTACCTCCCCCGGAGTCACGCTCATGTCGCAGAAGCTCTACGTCATCGCCGACGAGTCGCCGGCCTCCGCCCTTCGCGCTTCCGAGCCGACCTCGAGTCCCGATTGGGATTCCAGCTCGGCCCGGTCGTCCGTGGACGGCCTCATCCGCGCCGACAATCCGAACCGCACGACACCTCGCGCGCGCACCGCATCCGGTTCCTC
>BQJX01000626.1 GCA_021604925.1 Gemmatimonadota bacterium | reverse complement strand
AGCGCCTGGCCGACCCGTACCACGTGGCGGGCCACGCGCTCCGCGTGACCCCGATCCTGGGGACACTTGAGTTCGGCCGCGGCCACCAGACCCCGAAGCGTGCGAATCGCCAGATCCTGAAGGGCCTCCAGGCGCTCCAGGTTCAGCAGCGCCACGGAGGCGGCCTCCAGCAGTGCGTGCAACACCTGGCGCTCGGCGGCGCCGAGTTCCGCGAAGTCATCCGCGCAACCGAAGAGGAGAATCCCGAGGGGGCGCGTGCCCAGCCGGAACGGCACGGCCCAGTGCAGATTGGCCGCCGACAGCTGTTGAAGTTCCCGCACGGCGACGCCCTGGGCCGCAAACTCGCCCAGGCGGCGCGCCGCCTTGGACTCGAAGCACTCGGCCCCCACGCCGTGGAATCCCGAGAGGCCGATTCGTTCGAGGAGCGACTCGGGAAACCCGTTCGTCGCCTGGAGGTCGAGCATGCCGCGCCCGGCGTCGCGGGAGAGGAACAGCGCCGCCCTCGACATCTGCAGTTCGCGGTGCAGCGCTCTCAGGATGGAAGCGCACAGGGCGCGCCGATTGGGAACGGCGGTGAACTCGCGCGACATGGACAGCAGGCTCTCGAAGCTCGCCACCTGGGCCTCCAGCTGCTCGCGCGACTCCGCCGCCTGTTCCTCCGCCATCGAGGCCCGCATGGAGCCGCCCACCAGATTCATCAGCGACTCGCGGTGCCGGGGCGACTGCGGCGCCGTCTTCAGCGACAGGGCCAGGTCCGTCTCCACCGCTCCCACCTGCACGGCCAGACAGGCCACGTGGTGCGCCACGCCGTTCACTTCCAGGCTGGTCAGGAACGGCCGAAGCCCGCGCACCTGCGTCCGTCGGCAGATCTCTTCCGAAACGCGCTGGGCCAGATCGGCGTCCATGCCCTGGCGAACCTCGATCCAGTCCTCTTCTTCCGGACCGCGCCGCACCATGAGCGTCCCGCTCACCCCGAAGTACGTATCGAACCCGTCCGTGACGAGGTCGATGCGGCCCTTGGCGGATCGGGTCTGCAGGAGCGAGTTGGCGAGTCGCCGGGCCAGATCCATGCAACGGCTCACTTCGTCGTGGCCCAGATTCGGGTCGTAGCGGAGCAGGACCTCCTCGATGCGACGCAGGATCTCGCCCGGGTCGCCCGAGCAGCGCGTGGGGTCGTCGGGGACTTCGCTGGGCGGCAACGGCTTCTGCTGGTCGCGAACAATGCGAAGGTGCGCGGCGTGCGGCAGGGACTCGCGGAGCGGATGCAACTCCTCGGGGCGAACGGCCTCGGCCACGACCACGTCCGGCTGGAGTCCCTCCGCGATGAGACGCCACGCGCTCTCCGAGTCGGGGACGCACGCGACCTCGTGACCGGCCCGCTCCAGGTGCCAGTTCAGGTCGCGGCGAAACTCTTCCTCGAGCTCGACCAGGAGGATCCGGGCCAGCTTGTTCATCGTCGTCCCTCTCCGCGGACCCCGTTCTGGCGCCCCATTCGGTCATCGGCAGGCCCGACGGAACCTTTGAGGGGCCAACGGCTTCAAGAAGGGCGCGTATCTGCCGAAAATTGACAGGGGTACCCGGAGTGCCTACGCTTCCTGTCCCCCGTTGGAGACGTCAATGGAGCTGAACACCTGGATCAAGATTTGCGGGCTGACCCGCCGTGAGGACGCCCTCGCGGCGGCGGAGGCGGGCGCCGATGCCATCGGCCTGGTCTTTGCCGAGAGCCCGCGCCGGGTGACCCCCGAGGCCGCCCGGAGGATCGTGCGGGATCTGCCGACCCATGTCCTGCGGATCGGGGTCTTTGTGGACGAGACGCCGGCCCAGATCGCCCGGGTGGTGGGCATGGCGGAGCTGGATCGGGTCCAGCTGCACGGTTTCGAGGATCCGACCGTCCGCGAGCTGGTGGGCACGCGGATCCTGAAGGCGTTTCGGGCCCAGTACGAGGACGTGGTCGAGGAGATCCAGGCGTCCGGCGAGGGCACCTTCCTGCTGGATACCTGGTCCGCGGACGTGGCCGGCGGGACCGGGCGCACCTTCGATTGGAAGATCGCGCAACAGACGGCCGCGCTGGGTCGCCTGATTCTCGCGGGCGGGCTCACCGCGGAGAACGTGGGTGACGCCATCCTGGCGGTGCGGCCGTTCGGCGTGGATGTGTCCAGCGGCGTGGAGGACGCGCCGGGCCTCAAGAATCCGGACAAGATCCGCGCGTTCGTGGCCGCCGTGCGCGCCGCGGACGTGGAACGACGGCGCACGTCGGCCGGGGCTACCTAGCCATGCCGGACCTCCGCTACAGCACCGCGGGCGAGAGCCACGGTGCGTGCCTGATCACCCAGATCGATGGCCTCCCCGCCGGCTTCGAGATTCCGGTGCGCCTGGCCAACGCCATGCTGCTGCGGCGCCAGGGTGGATACGGACGCGGCGGTCGCCAGAAGATCGAGAAGGACGAGATCGAGATCCTCACCGGAGTTCTGCGCGGGCGGACGATCGGGTCGCCGCTCGCGCTGAAGATCGCGAACCGGGATCATCGCATCGACGACGCTCCGGCGGTGCATCGCCCGCGGCCGGGCCACGCCGATCTGGCCGGCGCCTACAAATGGGACACCGACGA
>BQJX01000625.1 GCA_021604925.1 Gemmatimonadota bacterium | reverse complement strand
CAGGTCATCCACATGGACAGGGCGCGGATCGTGTCCAGCGTCTCCTGGGGATGGAACCGGATTCCGCCCTTGCCGGGACCCCGCGCATCGTTGTGCTGAACCCGAAAGCCACGGAAGACCCGGGAGCTTCCGTCGTCCATCTTCACGGGCAGGGCAAAGGAGTACTCGCGGAGGGGCTCCCGGAGGAGGTTCCGCATCGGTTCGTCCAGCCCGATCAGGGTTGCCGCCCGGTCGAACTGATCCTGGGCGCTTCGAAAGGCATTGTAGGATTCCGCTTTGGCGATGGATTCGGTGGCCATCCAAGTCCCCTTTTCGACCCGGTTTCGACCCGGTCAAACCGATTGAGTACGTGCCCAAGATTACTTCCGGCCCGGTCTGCCGTCCACCCGGGCGCAGCTTGGCGCCCGGGAAACGGTACCGGTCGATCCCGGGCTCAGTTCGCCAGGGACCTGGGAAACAGGATGTTGTTCTCCAGATGGATATGGCGATGCATCGCCTCCTCCAGCGCGGCCAGTCCGTGCCAGAGAGCCCGCCAGGTGTTGCACGCGTACTCCGGGACTTCGTAGCCGTCGGTCAGCTCCCGCAGTCGGCGAAGGGCGGCGCCCGCGGCCTCGTGCTCTTCTTCCATCACCGTAATCGGGCCGTCGGCCGAAGCTCCCTGTCCTCGCTGGATCATGGGAAAGAGCACCTGCTCTTCCTTGGCCATGTGATCCTCCAGTTCACTGCGGAGTCCCGCGAGCACCGAAACCAGCTCGGCCAGCCGCTCCGGGTCCCTTTGGCCGTGCACCTCCAGCACCTTCCGCGCCATCGAATCGAGCCGAGGCAGTTCCTCCGTCAGCGGACGATGGTAGGTGACCAGGATGTGCTCGATGATGTCGGGAAGCGGCGCCTCGTCCCACCGCTCCTCGGGGACGGTCGACGATGCCAACTCCGCCTGGATCTCCTCCAGCACCGCTCCGGGGTCGAGACCCTTCTCCTGACACACTTCCTGCAGTGCCCGACCGCCGCCGCAGCAGAAGTCGATGCCGTGCCGGGCGAAGACCCGGGTTGCCAGCGGGTGTCGCGCGGCGAGCTGTCCCACTCTCGTGTCCCTCGTGATCGTCTCTGCCATCCTGCGGCTCCTTCCTGGTTCGTTGAATGAAACCCCGCGCCGGCTGATCGACTGATCAACGGCGCACTCGCTACTTCTTTCGGGAGCGCGGCCCCCCCGGTCGTGAGAGGAGGACTCGCAGCGCATCCAGCGTCTTGGGGACGGAGGCGGATCGGGAGCGGCGAGCGCTTCCGTGAACGCCGGTCGCCCCGACCAACGTGTGGATCGTGCCCATCACGACGACCAGCAGCTCTTCGGCGCCCACGTCGTCGCGAATCGCGCCGTCCGCGATCCCCTGGCGAATCGCACCCAGCAGGAACTCCCGCGACCGTTGAACCAGTTGCCGGAGATCCCGAACCGAGGACGCGGGCAGTTGCATGGACGCCTGCTCCGATCGCAGCAACCAGGCGATCCCGGCATCGCTTCCCAGGAGCCGGACCCGGTTCCGGGCCAGTGCGATGATCCGCTCCAGCGGTTCGAGCCCCTCGTCCGGGAACGTCCGGTGGACCTGCTCAATGGCGACCCGTACCGACTCGACGAGCACATCCTCCAGCGATGCGAAGTGGCGGAAGATCGCACCGGTGGTGACCGACACCCCTTCCGCCAGGGACCCCGTGGTCAGCGCCTTCCGCCCCCCTTCTCCGAGGATCCGGAGCGCCGTCCGGGCGATCTGCTCGCGACGTTCATCCGCCGGCTTTCGCGTCCTCTTGGTCGTCGTCGTCATGGTCTACTAATAAGTAAGTTCTTACTCACTTGTCAAGGGGCGGAAGGGGAGAAACGGTGAGAAAAGGGGACGTGTGCCGGGATCGACGGGCGGACGGCGGACGGCGGGACCGACGCGGCGCGGTGGGACGATTCGGTCAGTCGCCGCTGCCCGAGTCCTTCACTTGCTGCTGCGAGCCCGCTTCCTTCACCTCCACCGTGCGGCGGGTCCGGACGATCTCGTCGATAGCGGCTCCCAGGCGGGCGTGGTCCCAGGCGGAGTTCTTCCTGAGGACGTCGGAAGTCAGGGCGACCAGGTAGCGCCGGGCCCCGGGCCCACCGGTGGCGGGCGACTCCACGATCGCGATGGAGTTCATCTGGTTCGTCTTGTTCCCGAGGTACTTGTGGCATTCGTACCCTTCCTCGGGGACGCATCGGAAGAACGACCCGCTCTTGAAGTAGACGGCCGACCCCGCGAGCTCCGACGCGTACACGTAGCGGTAGCGCTTTCGCGTGACGTAGAGGAAGCGCTTCATCTCGCGGCTGGACCACGCGTCCACCAGGCGACCCTGCTCCAGGCGCACGAGAAAGCGCACCAGTTCCCGCGGGCTCGCCACGGAGGCCCGCCCCGGAATCCGCGCCTGGGCCGGCTTGGTCCACAGCGTCCCCTGGCGCAGGTGCTCGAGATCCAGGCCGGCCGCCGCCAGCGGCTCTTCGAGCACCTCCAGCGAGAGACGCGCCAGCTCGGTCTTGGACGTCTCGCGGAAGAAGCGCTCCTCCTCCTCGCGGGCCACGGGATACTCGCTTCCGAAGCGCCGGAGCAGCATC
>BQJX01000624.1 GCA_021604925.1 Gemmatimonadota bacterium | reverse complement strand
TAGCCCCTCCCCCGAGGACCGCTTCCTGGACGACGCGCTGGCCCACGCGCGGAACTCCACGGACGACCGCGCCGCGCGCGAAGCACTCCGGGTGTTGAGCGGCGACTTCCCCGAGAACCGCATCCGCGAGACCGCGTGGTTCGAGCTGCTGCAGCGCGAAGGGCCTTCGGCGCTCGCGTCGGACGATTCCGAGACCGTCATCGACGTGGCGCGATCGTGCGATGCGTTCCGCCTCCGCTACCCGCACCGTCACGACATCCTGGAGTTGCGCGCCCGCGTGTGGGTCCACGTGGCCCGACTGGGCGTGGAGCGGAGTTGCGCCGGAGCCCGGCAACGGGTCTACGAATGGCGCGACCAGGAGACCTCGGACCTCCGCAAGGGCGAAGCCACGGTCCTGCGCGGCGCGCTCGATCGCATCTGCGGCGACTGAGACGCCACGAAGAAAGCGCCCCCCGCCGATTGGCGAAGGGCGCTTCTCCAGGGGGTCCCGCGGTGTTGCCTACGACTCGTCCATCACGATCCGACTCACGAATTCCTTCTCGTCGATCTTGCCCTCGGCGTGGGCACGAACGTCGGACATCTTCACGGTCATCGACAGCTGGCGGAGGTCGTTCTCGTAGAAGTACTCGCTGTCGTCGAGGTACGCGACCAGTTCGATCGTCTCGTTGTCGGGCAGCGTGGTGAGCACGTCGCCGAAGTCGGCCAGCACGTCCACCATCTCGGCCTTGCCGCGCTTGAAGAGGCGTTCTTCCTTCTTGAGAATCCGCTCCTGGCTCTTCTTGCGCAAACTCTTCCGGTCACGACGCAGTTCGGCGATCTCGTCGTCATCCATGTCGTCCCAGTCGTCGATGTCGATCACGATCACGCCGTCATCGTCGTCGTCGTGGAAAAAGTGGTTCCACCACTTGCCGCCGCGGCGGGAGGAACCCCAGCCCCGGTGCAGCAACTCGGCGTCAAACGTGAAGCGCGCGCCTTCGCCGGAGCGATAGCGACCTCGCGTCTCGTGCCGGCTCTGGACGAGCCAGTTCCCGCTCTCGACCAGCATGTCGTCCACCACGCGCTCGAACAGGTCGATCTGGCGGTCCAGCTTGCGCGACTCGGGCCCGGCCAGGGCGGCACTGCTCAGGATCACGACGCCCAGGAGGCTCACGCAGAGCGTCCCCACCGCCGTTTTCACTCGTCTCACGTTCTGCGTCCTCATGGTCCCATCCTCCATTGCGTTGTCTGTGGCGGAGGGCTCTGCCTCCGGCTTCGTGCGGTAGGACGGAGGACCGGTCATCCTTGTTCAATGGGGTGGCAAAAAAGAGGTCCTGCGGCGGGCAGGCAGGCGGGCAGGCGGGCCGGGCCGGGGGCTCGAGCCGGAAGCAGACGGCCGGCGGCGCGAAGCCGGGCCAGCCGGCGGAGGAGGTTGGGCGGGGCGAGGCCCGGGGGGAGCGGCAGACGGCCGGGCCGGCCGGGCGATTCCGGGGCCTAGAAAAAGTGCTTGGCCAGGCCCAGGATCCCCTGCTTCCAGGGGACGCGATGGGAGACCCCCGACGTGTTCTCGAAGTTGTGGAGATTGGCCAGGTACCACTCGTAGTTCCGTACCAGGGCGTCCTGGTTCGAGAACCTGGGCCGGTAGCCCAGCACCCGCTCCGCCTTCTCGATCGAGACGAAGGAGTCCTCGCACGCCGTCTCGTACACCCATTTGTAGAGCGGCGAGATCTTCAGGGCCTCCAGGAACCGCAGCGTCCAGATGATGGGCTTGGCGGGCGTCCCCACGATCTTCTTCCCGTGACCGGCCCGATCCAGGACCGCCTGGTAGTCCTCGCGCATCGTGAGGAACTCCTTGGCCCCGATGTTGAACACATCGTCCACTTTGGCCGCGGGCAACGTGGCGCACAGGTGGATGGCCGAGCAGAGGTCCTCCACGTCGAGCAGCTGGTAGCGGTTGCGACCGTTGCCGATCATGGGGAACCCGTGCCCGTCCTTCGCCCAGTCGTAGAGCAACGCAAACACGCCCAGTCGCTCCGGCCCGATGAACGACTTGGGGCGGATGATGGGCACCACCATGCCCTGATTGCGGAACTCGGCGCACACCTCTTCGGCGCGCACCTTCGCTTCGCCGTACGGACCCACTCCGATCAGTCGATCGGTCTCGAGCAACGGGTGGTGATCGGGGATTCCGTACACCGCCGTGGACGAGATGTGGATGGCGCGCTTCACCCCCGCCGCATGAGCCGACTCGAACACGCGGCGCGTGCCGTCCAGATCCGTACTGTAGATGTCCTCCGGCTTGTAGAGAGGAAGCGCCGCCGCCGTGTGCACTACGAGGTCCGCACCCTCCATGGCCACGTCCACCGCCGCGCGATCGCGGATGTCCCCGTCGACGATCCGGATCTGGTCCATCATGTCCGGATAGTCGAACGGAGCCAGGTCCAGGGAGGTCACTTCGTACCCGCGAGCCCGCAGGTACCGGACCAGATTGATCCCCAGGAAGCCGGCGCCGCCGGTGATCAGGACCCGGCCGGGCCGCGTCAACTCGGTGCTGGAATCAGGACGGGGAAGGGTCGACTCGACCATGCGCGGACAACTCCGAAGCCGGGGGAAAACCAGGGATTCGCACGGGGGGCGCACCCCCACGCATCC
>BQJX01000623.1 GCA_021604925.1 Gemmatimonadota bacterium | reverse complement strand
AGATCGGTCTTGGCGCGGCTCGCGTCCATATGCTTGAAGTTGATGACCGTCGAGATGATCTCGGTGCGATACTGCCAGGAGTCGTCTTCGATCAGGTCGGCATACGGCACGAACCTGGCGCGAGTCTTCGCTTCGCCCTTGGAAGCGTTGTTGCTGAGATCCTCGACGAGGTACATGTTCGCGTCGGGGTTAGCGATGGGAAAGACGTGGAGGTCGTTGGCCTTGAGAATCGCCTTGAACGTCTCGAAGAACTCGCTGCGCTTGACCGCCACCGTATTGGTGATCTGGACGGTTTTCGAGCGGCCTCCCTGGAGCACGGCCGCCGCCTTCGGGCCGATGACGAAGACCTTGCCCGTCTTCTGACTGGCGTACAGCAAGAAGTCGTTGAGCGGGATTCCGCCGTCCTGGATAGCGACGGCAATCATCTCGTCAGGGTCGAACTCGACCGGCTCGTCCTGTGCGAACGACGGGGCCGCCGCCGAGGCGATCAGGATCAACAAGAGAGCGAGCATCCACTCGAGATTCACGGATTTCATCCGTTGTGGCTCCTTTCCCAGACACCGTACGGAGTTTCCTGGCCCTGGCGAGAACTCGCCGGGAGGGAATACGGGTACCGCCCTGACCTCGTGCAGAGGTCGATTCCAGTTCATGCAAAAAGGCATAGGATGCTACAAAACAAAGGTTTACGGGTCAATCGCCGGTACGGAACCCGACGCCGGGGCTTAGACGGCCCGCGTCGGTCCACCTTCCCCGTTTTTCACTTCGTGTTCACCTTTTTGGTCGGCTGTCGGGGGCGATGACACCATCACCTCCTTGGTTTTCCTTTCGCGAGACCGGCCCGCGGTGCCCATCGCCTTGGGGATGAAGCAGTGCTCACCCCCAATGGAGTGCGCGTTTCCGCCGTTTGCCGGGCCTCGGCGCGGGCCCGATTCGCGGCCTGGCTAAAACACGTAATCTTCCTGGAGTGACCCTCACGTGCGGTCGATAAAAGGGAAGAAGTCTTAACAATGGCTGGATTTAGATTGACAGCGCAGCTGTCACGGCTATAATCGCCGCCGAAGTTACGGGATTTTCGTGGTCCGAGTTGCAGCGCCGAAAATGCTGTTTTTCTCGATTCGAGAACCTGTGATTCGACGTGCTGAAGAGGACTTGCCCTCCTCGATGTCACGGCCCCAGGGGGCGTCGTTTTCGGTCTTGGACAGTCATAAGGGGGAGAAGTTGGCGACGATCACGAAACAGGATCTCGTGTACCGCATCTCGGAGCGCATCGGACAGAAGAAGGTCGTCACGAAGCAGATCATCCAGAGCTTCATCGACGAGATCGTCCAGGAGCTCGAGCGCGGCAATCGTCTGGAGTTCCGCGAGTTCGGTGTCTTCGAACTGAAGGAACGTGCGGCGCGCAAGGCGCGGAATCCGCAGACCGGCGACAGCGTGTACGTGCCGGCCAAGAAGGTCGTGCACTTCAAGCCGGGTCGCAAGATGAAGGAAGTCGTCGGCGAGAGCGGGTCGAACAATTCGAGCGACCCGGGCATCTCGAACAACGACACTCCTGGCGGCGACGGATCTCCAAGCAGCCCTGGGTTCTAGGGTCTAGTTCCCCGGGCTTGACGCCCGGGGGCCGGCCCCGGGGGCCCATCCTGTCATGCGGCTCGCAATCTGTGTTCTCTTCGTCCTTTCGGGCTTTGCGGGCCTGGTCTACGAGATCACCTGGTCTCGTCTCCTCGCTTCGTTTCTCGGCAGCTCCGTGCATGCCGTCAGTCTCGTACTGGCCATGTTCATGCTCGGATTCGCGCTCGGCGGTGGCGTCGGTGGTCGGTTGTCGCGCTCATCGCTCGCAGGGAAAGGCGGTCCACTCCGGCTCTACGGTCTGATCCAGCTCGGTCTCTCGGTTTGCGGGCTGGCGTTCGCTCCCGCTCTCGAGGCGGTGGCGTCGCTTGCCGGCGGCACCGGCGCCGCAGCCGAGTCCGTTCGTCTCGTCGGCGCCGCCATCTTGCTGCTGATCCCTACCGTCCTCATGGGGGCGACGTTTCCACTGGTGACGGCGGCCTGGGTACGGCAACCGCATCGCATCGGTGTCGGCGCCGGACTGCTCTCGGCTGCCAATCTTCTCGGCGCCGCCGCGGGCGCGCTGGCCGCCGGGTTCGTGTTGATTCGCGCAATCGGCATCGGTGGTTCGATGCTGACGGCCGCGGCGATCAATCTCATCGTATTCGCCATCGCGTTCTTCTTGCTCCGGTCGCCGGCCCGCTCCATCGATCGTCAGGAGCCGTCAGCGGAGACCGAGCGCCCCGACGAAAGTGTCCCCGACGAGAGTGTCCCCGACGAGAGTGTCCGCGACGAGAGTGTCCGCGAGGGTGCGCGACGTGTGGAGGCCTGGCTGGCCGCTTCTGGTTTCGCGGCGCTCGCGTTGCAGGTCGCATGGACCAGGATCCTCGCGTTCTACCTCGAGGGCTTCACGTTCACGTTCTCGGCGATCGTCGCGACGTACCTGGTCGGGATGTTCGCCGGCAGCCTGGTATTCGGATTGTTCTGTCGATCGATGGCGGCGTCCAGGGCGCTGCTGCGCGTTGCCGTGTTCGGCTGGGCGACGACCTCGGTGTTGACCGTGGCGGCGCTCGAACGCTTCCCTC
>BQJX01000622.1 GCA_021604925.1 Gemmatimonadota bacterium | reverse complement strand
GACGCCGCGACGTCCGCGCTGCTTCCCTGGGATCCGAACGCCACGGGAACCGTTCACGATCTGGCGCTGGGAGAGACCACGCTCTACGCGGGCGGAGCGTTCTCGCACATGGGCGGCGTGTACCAGCGCGCGCTTGCCGAGATCGACCTCACCACGGGCAGCACGTCCAACACGATCGGCGGGACCACCGGCGAGATCCTCACCGTGCTCGTCCACGGCGACAGCCTGTACGTCGGCGGCAACTTCGTCGAACTCGATACGCTGGATCGCCGGTACCTGGGCGGCTTCGACCGGACCACCGGCGCCGTCCTGGACACGCCATCCCCGCTGGACGTGGTCAATGCGCTCGCTGCCGCCGGGAACACGCTGTTCGTCGGGGGAGAGTTCGGCGCCGCCGTGGGAGTCGACAGGAGCCGGTTCGCGGCGTTCCACGCCAATACGCTGGAGTTGCTTCCCTGGGCGCCGAGCTTCCAGGACATCGTATGGGACCTGGAGGCCAACGCGACCCAGGACACGCTCTATGTGGGCGGTCGCTTCCACTCGGTCGACGGTGCCACGCGCGAGCAGGTGGCGTCCTTCGACCTCACCACGGGTGCGCTTACGGGCCTCAGCCCCGCGGTGAACGGCGACGTCTACGACATCGCCGTCACCGAGTCCACGCTCTATCTCGGCGGGAGCTTCTCCCAGGTGAACGGTGCGTTTCGCGCCGATCTCGCGTCGGTGGACCGGGTCTCCGGTGCCCTGAACGGCTGGAACCCCGGGAGCGACGGCCTCATCTACGCGGTATCCGCCGTCAGCGACACGATCTTCGTCGGTGGGGTGTTCTTCACGCTGGGGGACAGCGCCCGGGCCAACGTGGCGGCCGTGGACGCCACGACCGGCCAGACCCTGGAGTGGGGCACCAGCCTGGCCATTCCCGCCGCGGACGAGGTCGAGTGCATCCTGCCCTTCGATCATCCCAGCTACGCGAACGGCGGCCTGCTGGTGGGCGGCGATTTCCTGAACACGGGAATCGGACTCCGACGCGGAGCCGCGGCACTCCACCGGAACACCGGGAACACGCTGTACAGCTGGAACGCGTTCCTCGGTCCGAGCTTCACAACGGCGATCAAGGAGTTCGCCATTGCCGACGGGTTGGTCTACATGGCGGGCAACTTCCGCGGAGTGCTCATGAACGAGGCCGATGGCGTGGCGGCGGTCGACATCGTGACCGGACGACCGAGCCCCTGGCTCGTGGACGCCGCGAACGCCACCTCCATTGCGCTTTCGGACTCCATGGTGTTCGTGGGCGGCTACATGACCGAGATCCAGGGCTCGCGGCACACCCATTTGGCTGCCTTCCGGCGCGATACGGTGCCCCCGCTCCCCGCTTCGTCCCTGGTGGCCACGCCGGGCACCGTGGACAAGCGCATCCATCTCGCCTGGGGCGCCTCGGCCAGTTCCGACGTGAAGGACTACCTCGTGTACCGGACCACCACGGCCGGCGCCGACACGACCGGGCGCCAGATCGCCGTCACGCCGGACGCCTTCCACGTGGACAACGCGCCCGCCTACCTCGAGTACTTCTACCGCGTCTTCGCCCGTGACCACGCCCACAATCTCGGCCCGGCCAGCAACGAGGACTCCGCGGTCGCGCCCGAGATCCTTCCGCCCGTCCCCAACGTGGCCACGGCCATCCATCAGAATCCGGTGCTGTCCCAGTACGCCGACATCGTGGTCGTATCGGATTCCCTGCTGATGGCCCCGCCCGTAGTGAACGTGATCCTGCCTCCCGACACGATGGGCACCCCCGTCCCGATGGCGCTTCTGCCGGGCGCGGTGTTCGCGTACCAGGGACCCTTCGAGTTCGAGGGGAGCGGCGTGTTCACCCTGCAGACGTCCGTGGTCACGTCGGGGGGCGATCCGTTCGAGTTCGAACGCGACTTCACGGCCACCCTGGTGCAACCGGCCCAGGGTGGCACCGTGCACTCCGCGAGTGGAGAGGTCACGCTCACGATTCCGTCCGACAGCGTGCGGGAACCCACCTACTTCCTGGTCGAAGACGTCACCACCGATCCGGCGTCGCCGACCGTTCGCCTGGGACCCAACGTGGCGTTCACGGCCGGAGCGTGGCTGGAGTTCGCGTACGATCCGGCGCGGTTTCCGGATCCGGCACAACTCCGAGTGGCGCGGATGGACGACGGCCTTCCCACTCCCCTTCCCAGCCGGGTGGTCCCGGAACGAAACGTGATGCGGGCGGAAGTGGATCGGCTCGGTGAGTTCCGCCTGATCCACGGAGCCGACCTACCCGGCTCGCACTCCATTCCCGTCCGGTTCGCGGTGCACGCGAATCATCCCAACCCGTTCCGGCCGTCCACCACGCTGGCGTTCGATCTTCCGCAGGACGGCCTGGTCCGGGCCGTCGTCTACGACGTGAACGGTCGGCGCATTGACGTGCTGATGGATGACGTCCTGAGCGCGGGGCGGCACACCGTGTCCTGGAACGGGCGCGATCAGGCGGGGCAACGCGTGGCCGCCGGAGTCTACTTCGCTCGAGTCACGGCGTCGGGGACCTCTCGCGCCATCAAGATGGTCCTCCTTCGATGAGCCGAACCCACCGCCGCGGACGCGGCACGGAGCCGAACAGGGAGC
>BQJX01000621.1 GCA_021604925.1 Gemmatimonadota bacterium | reverse complement strand
GCAGGCCCAGTAATCGTTCCATGCAATCTCGGCCGCGACCTCGGCTTGCCAGTGTGCGGCCTCTGCCTGGTTCAACTCCCCATATGCGGCCGACACTGCTCGGATGCCGGCCGCTTCCTCGGCCTCGAGCTCTTCGATCTTGTCGTCGAGATACTCGAGCCGATCCTGCAATCCTTCGATTGCGACACGGAGATCTTCGATTCGGTCGCGAAGTGCCTCGCAGTACTCGTCTGTTGCATCTTCGCACGGGTCAACATCCTCCGGTGGGATTTCCTCCGGGTCAATCGGATCTTGAGGAGGCGGGTTGTGGGTACTGGGGCAAGCTACTCGAGCGCCGTCAATGTCGTCTGTCGCCCACAGGGGAGATAGCCCGAGACCGCAGGCAAGAATCAAGACGAGGCAATAAGTCTTCATTGAGTTCCTCCTTGTCAGGTTGAACGGGCGCCGAGCCGGCATGCCTCACCAACGTCAAACCGGCATGCGCACCGAGGTCAGGAGCTTGGCGTCTGGCTTGACTGCTGTGGTTCTGGCGTTCGGAAGGAAAAAAGCAGGTCGCGATGCGACGGGAAGGATGACTGCGTCAGCGGCGGGCGCCGACAAGAGTACTCCGGCGAGACAACTACCGTTCCCCGGTCTGCGCGGCTTCATAGGCTTCGAGCCGTTCGACCATCTCGCGCACTGGGGCCCCTGGCGTGAGATCGACGGCGCGTTGCTGGCTTTCGAGTGCGGCGGCGGAGTCTCCGCTGAGATGTTGCGCCGTGGCTAGGGTGTCGTGGTACTGCCACAATCGCTGTCCGCCGACGCGTTCCTCGATTTCGATCGCCCGTGTCGCGAAGTCGAGGGCGCGTGCCGGGTCCCGGAGCTCGTCGAAGTGCTCGGAGGAAAGGCCGACGGCGGCGGCATGGTGCGTGGCGGCACTGGCGTCGGGTTGCTCTGCCTCGGCAGTGTGGAGATCCGTCCACTCGCGCCAGAGGGAGATGGCGTCGTCCGGGCGTCCGGCTCCGGCGTACGCAAGGGCGAGTTCCTTCATCGCTTCGCGCGTGTACCCGTTGTCATTTCCGAAGACGCGTCGCTTGGTGGAGAGGCTGATCTCTAGCTTCTCGATGGCGTCATCGTGTCGTCCCATCTTGTTGTAGATCGAGCCGAGGTTGGTGAGTGTTGCGAGCGTGAATCTGCCCTCCGGCCCGCTGGTCCGACGGAGAGATCGGAGCGCTTTCACAGCCTCGGCCTCCGCTTCTTCGTACTGATCGAGGCCGAGGTACAGGAGGGGGAGGTTGAGGATGAGTGTTTGTGTGTCGAGATTCTCGGCTCCAAGGAACTGCCGGTGGGCCTCGACGGCTTCTCGCGTGAGTTCGATGGCCTCGGAGAAGCTTCGCCGTTCGGTCAGCACGAGGATGAGGTTACGGAGGGCGGAGATGGTCTCCGCGTGATGCGGGCCCAGCTGGAACCGACGTACCTGGAGGGTCTCTCGGAAAAGGGCCTCTGCCTCGTCGCCTCGTCCCGTGCGCATGGAGGCCTGCGCGTGTCCTTCCAGAGCCTTGTTCGTGATCAGGTGAGTCAAGCCGAAGGCACGCCGGGTACCGGGAAGGCACTCGCGCAAGATCTCGTAGGCTTCGCGGTGCCGACCCAGTCCGTTGTAGGTGATGCCGAGGTTCGTCATGGTGGCCAGGGTCTGGGGGTGTGCATCGCCGAAGATGCGTCGGGTCGAGGCCAGGCACTCGATGCCCGCGGTCTCCGCTTCCGCGAATCGTCCGACCTTGTTGTAGAGCCAGACGATATGCCCGAGTGCCCACTGGGTCTTCGGGTGGTCGTCGCCGAGCTTGCGCCGACGCACTTCGAGTGCCGGTTCCTGCAATTCGATCGCCTCGTCGTTGCGTTCCTGAACTCCCAGGAACTGCGCGAAGAACTCCATGGTTTCGACCGTGTCTTCATGCTCCGCTCCGACGATCCGGGTGCGCAGTTCGATCGTCTTCCGGAACAGCGCCTCGGCCTCGGCGGTGTGGCCTACGCCTGCGTGAATCCGGGCCAGCAGGTCCATCGAGTGAATCGTGTCCCAATGCTCTGGGCCGAGAACGCGCTGCCGGGCTTCGAAAACCTCGAGACAGATCGGTTCTGCCTCGGCATACCGCTGCTGGTTCGCGAGCGAGTTCGCGAGATTGTTCCGCGTCAGCAGGGTTTCGCGATGCTCGCTCCCCAGGAGTTCTGCTTGACGCCGCGCCACGTCGCGCAGGATCGTCTCGGCCTCGACGTGCCGTGCCTGTGATTCGTGGAGAAGCGCGAGACCCACCATCGCGACGTGCGTGTCAGTGTGGTCTTCGCCGAGGATGCGACGCTGGCTGTCGATGACGGCCCGCATCATCGCCTCGGCATCGGAAAAGCGGCCTTGACGCGCGTAGAGGTTCGCGAGGTTGAACTTCGTGCGCAGGCGCTCGGGATGATCGGTTCCGAGGATCTCCGTGTTGATTCGCAAGACGGCCTCGTACATGGGCAAGGCTTCGCCGATGCGGCCGACAATCTCGTAGAGGTGAGCCAGGTTGTGGCGCGTTCGGACAGTTTCGGTGTGATTGACGCCGAGTACTCGCTGCTGGGTCTCGAGGACCTCGAGCAGTAGCTTCTCCGCAGCGTCGAAAC
>BQJX01000620.1 GCA_021604925.1 Gemmatimonadota bacterium | reverse complement strand
GATGGTCGCACCGGCGACGACATCACCGCCAACCTGCGAACGGTGCGGGATCTCCCACTGCGAATCGCGGAAGAGCGTCCGCTGGAGGTCCGCGGCGAGGTCTACATGGATCGCACTTCGTTCGACGCGCTGAACGCGTCGCGGGAAGAGGCCGGCCTGGAGACCTACGCCAATCCTCGGAACACCACGTCCGGAACGCTCAAGCTGCTGGACTCGCGGCAGGTGGCCGCGCGTCGCTTGCGCGTCTTCGTCTATCAGCTCGTAGGAAGCGCGGACTTCGGCCTGTCGTCGCACGCGGAGGCCATGTCGTTTCTCTCCGGGCTGGAGTTCCCCGTGAATCCGCATCGAACGGTGTGCGCCGACATCGACGAAGTGCTGGCGTTCGTGGAGTCGTGGCGCGAGCGTCGCCGCACGCTTCCCTACGAGACCGACGGCATGGTCGTGAAGGTGGACGCCATCGATCAGCAGACGCGACTGGGCGCCACGTCCAAGGCGCCGCGCTGGGCCATGGCGTACAAGTTCCCGGCCGAGGGGCAGCCCACGTTGCTGGAGAAGATCCGGATCCAGATCGGCCGTATGGGCACGGCCACGCCGGTGGCGGAGCTGGCGCCGGTGGTCGTGGGCGGATCCACCGTGCGGCGCGCCACGCTCCACAACCTGGACGAGATCCGTCGCAAGGACATCCGCGAGGGGGACACGGTCCTGGTGGAGAAGGGGGGAGACGTGATCCCCAAGGTGGCGGCGGTGCTGCTGGATCGTCGCCCGGCCAAGTCACGCAAGTGGCGGATCCCGCGGAACTGCCCGGAGTGCAAGACGCCGCTGGTCCGGGAGGAAGACGCGGTGGCCTACCGCTGCGATAACCTCGTGTGCCCGGCCCAGGTGGAAGGGCGCATCGGGCACTTCGCCGCGCGGGGAGCCATGGACATCGAAGGGCTCGGCACCAAGCTGATCGAGCAGCTCGTGTCCACCGGCCGCGTGCACGACGTGGGAGACATCTACGGACTCACGGCCGAAGACCTCATGACGCTGGAGCGGATGGGCGATCTCTCCACGAAGAACCTGCTGGAAGGCATCGAGAAGTCCAAGCAGCAGCCGTTTCATCGCGTGCTGTTTGCGGTGGGCATTCGACACGTGGGGGCGCACGTGGCCAGGGTGCTGGCGGAATCGATGGGATCGCTGGCCCGGCTGGAGGAGGCCAGCGTGGAAACGCTGGTCGAGATTCACGAGGTGGGGGAGACCGTGGCCCGCTCCGTGGTGGAGTTCCTGCAGCGTCCGCAGTCGCAGACCATGTTCGACAAGCTCCGCGCGGCGGGCGTTCAGCTGGAGGAGAAGGGGGCGGGCGACGACAAGCCCCTGGCGGGTCTCACCTTTGTGCTGACCGGTTCCCTGGACGGCTACACGCGCACCCAGGCCGCGGATCTCCTTCGCGCGCAGGGCGGACGCGTGGCCGGAAGCGTGAGCAGCAAGACGGACTACCTGATTGCGGGAGAGGCCGCAGGCTCCAAGGCCAAGAAGGCGGCGGATCTGGGGATTCCCGTGCTGGACGAAGCGGGCCTGGTGCGTCTGCTGAAGGACGGACCGTAGGCTACCAGAGATCGTAGCGGGCGAGCCGCCCGTCCAGGCCGCCGGCGCGCAGCGGGATCTTCCGCGCCGGCTTCAGCCCCACGCTCTTGATCAGTTCCCGGTCCCCGAAGTACAGCCACGCCGTCGAGCCGGAGCACTTCTGCTTGAGGAAGTCGCCGAACTCCTTCATCAGGGCGCCGGCCTCTCCGGTCCGGCCGAGCCGCATGCCGTACGGCGGATTCGACACGATGGTCACGTTCTGCAGCGCGTCCAGTTGCTGGAATGGCGACACCCGCAGCTGGATCCCCGAACCGCCGGGGAGCGCGTGCAGGTTCTCGCGGGCCAGATCGATCGCGCGGCCGGACGCATCGCTGCCGGTCAGGAGTCCCGGCTTGGGGTTGCGGCGGCGGGTGACGGCCTCGTCGCGCACGCGCTTCCACGTGTCGGCGTCGAAGTCGGGGAGGCGCTCCAGCGCCCAGCGCGTCCGGAGCAGTCCGGACGGCAGGCGACGTGCGTGCATCCACGCTTCGGCGAGGAGCGTGCCGGATCCGCACATCGGGTCTACCAGCGGCGTCTCGCCGTCCCAGCCCGTGTGCCGAAGCACCGCGGCCGCCAGCGTCTCCTGCATGGGCGCGTCGCCGCCGTCCTGTCGGTACCCGCGTCGGTGCATGGCCTCGCCCACGAGATCCAGACTGATCGTGGCGCGGTTGTCCGCAATGTGGAGATTCAGCGCCACGTCGGGCGTCTTGGTGTCCACCGAGGGCCGCTTCCCTGTCGCCTTCCGGAAGCGATCCACGATGGCGTCCTTGAGGACCTGCGACGCGTACAGCGAATGCCGGACGTTGCTGCCGGACACGTTCGCGGAGATCGCAAACGTGGTGTCCAGGTCCAGCACGCGCTCCCACTCCATCTTCTCCGCGGTCTTGTGGAGGTACTTGTCGCTGTGACAGTCAAAGATGATGAGCGGCGCCAGCACGCGGGCCACCAGCCGGGACTCGTACGCGATGCGGTACGCCGCCGCGCGATCGGCGTGGAAGTGCAGGCCGCCGCTGGACAGCCCGGTCTTGGT
>BQJX01000619.1 GCA_021604925.1 Gemmatimonadota bacterium | reverse complement strand
GATGTGGACGCCGTGGTCACGCCGCAGTTCACGCCGGATCGACTGCCCACGCCGGGAGTCCGCTTCTCGATTCCCGCGGCCGCCACGCCGCCCGCCAGCCCCCGCCCCACCGTGCTGGAGAACACGGAGACCGCGCTGCGTCTGAGCCGCCACGCGCACGGATTCGATCTGGCGGCGTACGGCTACTGGGGGTTCTACAAGACGCCCATCGGGCTTGCGGCGGATCCCGAGCAGCCCGCGTTCGTGCTTCCGTTCCATCCGGAGCTGTCCGTGTACGGGGCCAGCGCGCGGGGCGCGGCCCTGGGCGGAGTGGCCTGGGTGGAGGGTGGCTGGTACGACTCGCGCGAGGATCGGCGCGGCACGTCGAACATGATTCCCAACTCGTCGGCGCGCGGCCTGATCGGCCTGGAACGCCAGTTGGCCGAGGACTTCAACGCGACCGTCCAATGGTACGCCGAGTGGATGCAGCACCATGCGCGGGCGGTGGCCGCGGACCCCACCACGGGCGATGAGTTTCGACACCTGCTGACCGCCCGGCTGGAGAAGTGGCTTCGCTACCAGACGATTCGCCTCTCGCTCTTCGGATTCTGGTCCCCCACCGACGAGGACTACCACCTTCGGCCGTTCGTGGCGTATCGCGTGAGCGACGAGGTGGAGATCACGCTGGGCGCCAACGTATTCGGCGGCGACGGGATGACCTCGTTCGCCACGTTTGACGACGACGACAGCATCTACACACGACTTCGCTACAGTTTCTAAGGAGGGTACCGACATGCGGCAAGGCGATCTCTTTCGGGTGATTGTGGGACTCATGGTTCTCGGGAGTGCGGCGCTGGCCCACTGGGTTTCCCCGTGGTGGCTCCTGTTCACCGCGTTCATCGGCGTGAACATGTTCCAGTCCGCGTTCACCCACTTCTGCCCGATGGACATGTTCATCGCGAAGACCCGACTCCCCAAGTAGTGCCTCCCCGGCCGACGGCACCTCCCCTCCACCGCTTGCCCCGGATCACGGGAGCCGCGTCCCTGGAGGGGAGCCCCGCCCTTGCTCCGGAGTGGGCCCGCTGGCATGGTGGAGACCTCCCAAGGAGGTGACCATGCGTTGGAATTCCCCGACCGTCCGTCTTTCGTTGTGCGTTCTGGCGTCCTGCTGGCTCCTGCCCGGCTCCGGGCTGGCCAACCCGGAGGAAGAAGAAGTGGCTACGCCCCCCGTCCCGTGTTCCGCGCCCGAGTTCTCGCAGTTCGACTTCTGGGTGGGCGAGTGGGACCTCACCTGGGCGAATGACGGCCAGGGCACGAACGTGATCGCGCGCGAGTACGACGGCTGCGTGATCCGCGAGCAGTTCAGCACCGAGGGCTTCCAGGGAACCAGCGTTTCCTGCTGGTCGCCCAAGCTCGGCAAATGGCGCCAGACCTGGGTGGACAACTCCGGCAGCTACCTGGATTTCACGGGCGGCATGGTCGGCGACCGGATGATCCTGTCCCGCGAAGTTCCCGAGATCCCCGGGACCACGCATCAGCGGATGGTGTTTCACGACATCACCGCGGACTCGTTGATCTGGGACTGGGAGTCGTCCAAGGACGGCGGCGAAACGTGGACCACGAACTGGCAGATCCACTACCAGCGGCGGGCCGGAACCAGCTAGCCGTCGGCCGGTTCCGCCAGCGGGACCTCCAGCCGGTGCATCATCTTGATCAGGCCCTGCCGCGAGATGCCCAGGCCGCGGGCCACGCGCGTCTTGTTCCAGCCGTTCGCGGTCAGCGCCTCCAGGACGATCGAGCGTTGGGCGGCTTCCAGCCGTCGCTGCAGGCTGCCACTCGGGGGCACGATGCCGCCGCGCGGCGGCGCCTGGAACGAGAAGCTGTCCGCCTCGATCGGGCCCCGTCCGCGCGTGAGGATGGCCGCGCGGAGGATCTCGTTGCGAAGCTGGCGCACGTTCCCCGGCCATTCGAAGCAAAGCAGCGCCTCCATGGCCGGGGGGCGGACCACCTCGCACATCGGCTCGTGGCCGCGGACCGACTCGGCCAGGAAGTGCTTCACGAAGAGAGGGATGTCCGTGCGCCGCTCGCGCAGCGGCGGCAGCGGCACCTGCACCAGGTTCAGCCGGTAGTAGAGGTCCTCGCGGAAGCGCCCGCTGCGGACCTCGGACGCGAGATCCCGGTGCGTGGCCGCCAGCACGCGGACGTCCACCTTGCGGGAGCGCGACTCGCCGACCCGGCGGATCTCTCCCTCCTGGAGAACGCGCAGAAGCTGCGCCTGCAGCTTGGCGCCGATGTCACCGATCTCGTCGAGGAAGAGCGTTCCCCCGTGGGCCTCCTCGAAGAGCCCTCGGCGCGTCCCCAGCGCGCCGGTGAACGCTCCGGCCACGTGACCGAAGAGGTCGCTCTCCAGCGTGCCTTCGGCCAGCGCGGCGCAGTTGTGGGCCAGATACGGTCCACGGCGCGCACCCGTCTCGCACAGCAGGCGCGCCACGTGCTCCTTCCCGGTACCGCTCTCCCCGGTGATCAGTGCCTGCGTGTCGGTTCCGGAGAGCGACTGAACGAGTTGCAGAAGGTCCTCGATCGCTCGGCTGCGGCCGACCACCGGCAACCACCGGGCAACGGCCTCCTGGAACGACTCGCGGGCGGCGGGCAATG
>BQJX01000618.1 GCA_021604925.1 Gemmatimonadota bacterium | reverse complement strand
GCAACGAACGTCGGCTGGCGTCGTCTTCGCGTACGCGGCAGGCGCGCGAGGAGGAGATCGCGGACATCATGCACCGCCTGCAGGTGCAGGATCGGGAACTGGGAGCGCTCACGGCCGGCGAGACGGTGAGCGTGGACGACGTGCGCCGCACCCTTTCGGGATCCACCTGCGTGGAGTACTACGTGAGCGACCACGGCACCACGGCGTTCGTGCTGACGGAGCACGACCTCCGCGCCGTGAACCTGGACCTGACCCGCGAGCAGATCACGGCGTACGTGTCGCGGCTCCGGTTCCAGATCGAAAAGTGGGGCTACGGCGATGACTACGTGCGCAAGCGCGGCGACGCGCTGCAACGGACGTTGGCCAGCGAGCTTCGTACGCTGGGGCGTCTGCTGTGGGAGCCGCTGGGCATCACGGGCGAACGCGTGACCGTGGTCCCGCACGGTCCGTTGCACTCCCTCCCCTTTCACGCGTTCCTGGACGCCGACGGCGAGCCGCTCCTGGCCAGGCACACGTTCACGTGGCTGCCCAGCTCCAGCGCCAACCAGTATCTCGGCCGGCCATCGCCGCGGCCGGGTCGATCCCAGGGGGCCCGGGTTCTCGCGGTGGGCGTGACGGACGAGGGAATCCCCGAGGTGAACGAAGAGGTGGCTCGCGTGCGGCGCGCGTTCAAACAGGGACGGATGCTCCGCGGCAATCGCGCCACGCGACGTCGCTTCATGGCGGAGGCGGAGAAGGCGGACGTGGTGCACATTGCCACGCACGGCGCGTTCCGCGAGGACGATCCGTACTTCTCCGCACTGCGGCTTTCCGATGGCTGGATGAGCCTGTACGACCTCTACGACATGAAGCTCTCGGCGGATCTGGTGTGCCTGAGCGCCTGCCAGAGCGGAAGAAGCTGGACCGGAGCCGGCGACGAGCTCGTGGGGCTGGCCCGCGGCTTTCTGCACGCGGGCGCCCGCTCGCTGGTGGTGAGCCTGTGGCCGGTGCAGGACGACTCCACCGCCGTGCTGATGGAGGAGCTGTACCGGCGCGTGGGGGCCGGGGTGCCGGTGGAGGAAGCGCTGCGTCAGGCGATGTTGAAGATCCGCGAGGAATGGCCCCATCCGTACCACTGGGCGCCGTTCGTGGTCATGGGAAGGGGCGGCGAGATCGCTCCCGGCCGGAGAAATACGGTATGATCGTACGCATGACAACTCGACGCTTCATCCTAGCTCGCGCACTCGTCAGCGTCGCTCTCCTGATGGCTCTGGCCACCGGGTGCACGCAATCCACGGTGGGCCCGAACGCCTCCGAGCCGGCTCCGTCCGCGGTTGCCTCCGTGCCGGACGAGCTGGTGGCGCAGCTCGCCCCCGGCTGGACCACGCTGGATCTCGAGTCCCAGTGGGGCACCACCACCCTCGCCATCATTCCCGGCTCGCCGTTTGCGCTGCTGGGGATTCCCGCCGGTTACACGTTTGCCACGCTGTCCGCCGAGTTGCTGCTGGCCGGCGCCTGCCTCACCTGCGAGCCGAACTACTACATTGCGTCGCCGGAAGCGCAGCAGGGCAGCATTGCGGTGTACGAAGGCGACTTCACCCACGAGGATCTCGCCGACCAGACCGCCATGGATCGCGTGCGGGCGCCGCGGGGACTGGGCAACAAGGGCGACGGGATCATCGTCGCCATTCTGGATACCGGCATCGATCCCACGCATCCCGATCTGGCCGCGCGGGTGCGCACCGACGGCTACGACTTCGTGTCGCTCGACGCGGATCCGCTGGACGAGACGGACGGGCTGGATCAGGACCTGGACGGCGCCACGGACGAGGGCGCGGGGCACGGAACCCACGTGGCCGGGATCATCCGCTTTTTGGCGCCGGATGCGGAGCTGCTGCCGGTGCGCGTGCTGGACACCGAGGGCAACGGGACGATCTTTGCGTTTTCGCAGGGGATCGACCACGCCACCACGATCGGTGCCCACGTGATCAACCTGAGTCTGGCGCTGGACTCGTACTCCACGGTGGGGCACTACGTGATCCAGCAGGCCAACCTGCAGGGGATCGTGATGGTGAGCTCCATCGGCAACGATGCCTCCTTCACCACCACCCACTTCCCCGCCAGCCTGCCGGAAGTGATCGGCGTGGCCGCGCTGGATGCCGCGGATCTCAAGGCGGGTTTTTCGAACTACGGGCCCATCGTGTCGGTCTCCGCGCCCGGCGAGGGGATCACGTCGGCGTATCTGTTCCAGGGATACGCCACCTGGAGCGGCACCTCCATGGCCACGTCGTTCGTGTCGGCGGCCGCGGCCCTGGCGCGACGCGCCGCCATCACCGACACGCCGGCCGAGATCCAGACGCGGCTTGAGACCACCGCCACGGCGCTGGACCACACCGGCCAGCCGTACCAGGGGCTGATGGGTACGGGCCGGATCGACGTGCTGGGGGTGGTGCTTTCCTCCGGGCAGGGATCGTGATCTTGTTGGGGATGAGCAGGGCCTGGCCGCTCGCCGTGGTAGCCGCGCTTGCGATTCTGGGGGGCGGTCCCTCGGTGCACGCGCTGGAACGGACGTCGGCCGCCGCGGATCGCGAGCAGGCGTGGTCGCTGGGTGGTACCTGCACGGTCTCCTACTTCAACGACTGCACGGGCTGGGTC
>BQJX01000617.1 GCA_021604925.1 Gemmatimonadota bacterium | reverse complement strand
CCGCGACGCCTCGAGCTGATCGTACGTCGCCGGGTCGATCACGTCAGGGCTGACGTACTCGCCGGTGGCGAGCTCGACGATGCGCGCCTCGATGCGTTCGTTGAAGATCTCCTCCACGGTCTTGCTGTCATCGCCGAGTTCGGCGACGGCAATGATGTTCTTCTTGATGTCGAGTTCCTGGTTCTTGACCTGCCGCTCACGCAGTCCGACGGCGGCACTCGAGACGAGTACCGAGCAGAAGATGCACAGCAGCCCCGCGACCAGGAATGTCTTACCGGTCGATTCACGCAGCATTGCGAGCCAGCCTTCTCTTGATGTTTGCCTGCACCACGTAGTAATCGATCAGCGGCGCCATCACGTTGCCGAACAGGATCGCCAGCATGATCCCCTCGGGGTACGCCGGATTGATGACCCGGATGAGCACGGTCATGATGCCGATCAATACACCGTAGATCCACTTGCCTACGGCGGTCTGTGCGGCCGATACGGGATCCGTCGCCATGAAGACCGCGCCGAAGGCGAAGCCGCCGACGACCAGGTGCCAGAGGGGAGGCATCGCGAACATCGGGTTGGTGTCACTGCCGAACACACTGAACACGCCGGCCATGCCGAGCGCGCCGAGCACGCAGGCCACCATGATCTGCCACGAACCGACGCCGGTAGCGATCAGGATGACCGCCCCGATCAAGCAGGCCAGCGTCGATGTCTCGCCCATCGAACCCTGCATCTGTCCGAGGAAAGCCTGCAGGAAGCTGACGTCGGTGATGGCCTTCATGCCCTCGGCGACCGGCGCCGCCGCCAGCGCGCCGAGCGGCGTCGCGCCGCTGAAGCCGTCCGCGGCCGTCCAGACGAAGTTGCCGGAGATTTGCGCCGGGTAGGCGAAGTACAGGAACGCACGAGCAGTGAGGGCCGGATTCAAGAAGTTCTTGCCGGTACCGCCGAACACTTCCTTGCCGATGACCACACCGAAGGCGATGCCGATGCCGACCTGCCACAGCGGGATCGTCGGCGGCAACGTCAACGGGAACAGCAGGCCCGAGACCAGGAAACCTTCGTTGATCTCGTGACCGCGCACCATGCTGAACACAGCCTCGCACATACCGCCGACGGTCATCGTGACGATATATACGGGTAAGAAATACAGCATGCCGTGGACCACGTTGCCGACGAAGCTCGTCGGGTCGTAGCTGAAGCCCAGCCCGGTGTAGATCGAACCGCGCCAGCTCGAGAAGACGTTGATGGCGTCACTCGAGGCGATCGCCAGGTTGGCCTGATAGCCCGTGTTGTAAAAGGCCATGAGCACGCACGGAATCAGCGCCACGACAACCAGAGTCATCATGCGCTTCAGGTCGATGCCGTCGCGCACGTGCGACGGCCCCGGCGTGACCTCTCCCGGCGTGTAGAGGAAGGTGTCGCCCGCCTCGTACAGCGCGTAGAACTTCTCGTACCGCCCACCCTTCTTGAACAAAGGGTGCATCCGGTCGAGGATGTTGCGAAGTGGTTTCATGGAGATCCTGAGTGAGCTAGCCTTCTTGTTCGATCCGGGTCAGGTTGTCGCGGAGAATCTCTCCGTACTCGTACTTGCCCGGACATACGAACGTGCACAGGGCGAGATCTTCCTCGTCGAGCTCGAGCGCGCCCAGCTGCTGAGCGGACTCGGTATCGCGGACGATGAGCGACTTCAGGAGCGGCGTCGCCACGACGTCGAGAGGCAGAACCTTCTCGTACATGCCGATGGGAACAATTGCCCGCACGCTGCCGCCCGTCGACGTCGTCATGGGGAACTTCTTGCCCGGACTCATGGCCGAGGCGAAGATCTTCTTGACCGAGTACTTGTCGAAGCCCGGCTTCTGCCAGCCGAGAAACTCGCGTTCGGTACCTTCGACGAGGGCCGAGACCTGCAGATGAAAGCGGCCGAGGAAGGCGACCGGTTCGACCGCCGAGCGGCCCGACAGAACCGAGCCCGAGATCAGGCGGATGTCGCCATCGGCGATCTCCCCGCGCATGAGATCCACGACACTGGCGCCCATTCGCGTGCGAACGAGGCGAGGGTTGGTTACCGGCGGACCCGCGAGCGCGACGGTTCGCGTCACATCGATGCGGCCGGTGAGAAACAGATTGCCGATCGCGATCACATCCTGGTAGTTGATGTACCAGGCCGTCTTCGTCTCGCACACCGGGTCGAGAAAGTGAATGTGGGTGCCGGGCAAACCGGCCGGATGCGGTCCGGCGAACTCCTCGACCTGCACACCCTCGATATCCGCCCCGGGAATGCCGGAGGCTCCAGGGGCGCGGCAGACGAAGACCTTGCCGGCCGTCAGCCGCGTCAGGACGCGCAGGCCACAAACGAACTTCTTCTCGTTCTCGGCGATGATGGGTGCCGGATCAGCGGCGAGCGGATTCGTATCCATCGCCGTCACGAAGATCGAGCGCGCCGTACCGTCCACCGCCGGCACCTTGCTGTATGGACGTGTCCGCAGGCTGGTCCACAGGCCTGAATCGATCAGGTTGCCGCGCACCTTGTCCTCGGCCAGCGACGTCAGCTCGGATTCACCGAACGATGCGAACGTCTCTTCCTCGTCGCCGTCGAGCTCGATGACGAGCGACTCGAACTTGCGCTTGGCGCCTCGATTGAGTGCCTT
>BQJX01000616.1 GCA_021604925.1 Gemmatimonadota bacterium | reverse complement strand
GCGCCTCGGCTCGGGTCGCGGCCGACGCAGCGCGGTGGCCGGTCCGGGCGGAGTCGGCCTGCTCGTCAACGAAGAGGATCATCTGCGGATCCAGAGCGTCGTTTCGGGGTTTCACCTTCAGAGCGCGCTGGACTCGGCCACCGGGATGGACCGCGAACTGGAAGACGCGCTCGACTACGCCACGTCGGACCGGCATGGCTATCTCACCGCGTGTCCCACCAACACGGGCACGGGAATGCGGGCGTCGGCGCTGGTCCACCTGCCGGGGCTCGTGCTCACCGGCGAGATGAAGAAAGTCCACCAGGCGGTGGGCGAAATGGGCATGGTCGTGCGCGGCTGGTTCGGTGAAGGGTCGCGCGTGGTCGGCGACTACTACCAGATCTCCAACCAGCGAACGCTGGGCAGATCCGAGGACGATCTGGTGGCGGAGCTGGACCGGGTCGTGGAACGCGTGCTGGAACTGGAACTGGAGGCGAGAGAGCGGGTCGTGGACGCCAAGCCGCAACGCCGCCGCATCGAGGACCGCATCCATCGGTCGCGGTCGATTCTCGCGGTGGCCCGGATGCTCACGGTCGAGCAGGCCATGGCGTGCGTCTCGGACGTCTGGCTCGGCAAGTGGATGGGCCGGTTCGAGGACGTGTCGGGCAGCGCGCTGCACCGTTGGACCGTGTTCGCTCAGCCCGCGCACCTCGGGTTCGAGGCGGAGGCGCTGCCGGAATCCGAGGAGGCCCAGTGGCTGCGCGCGCGCGAGGCCCGTCGGTGGTTTGGTGAATCTTCACCGGCCCAGTGAGCATCAGAGGGACAGAGATCGCGAAGACTGGACCGCAGCGGCCCCGGATCGGGCGGGAAACACCGGGTTTCACGCCTCGGGGGTCAAGAAGTCGGCGAATCCGGACGATGGGGACGAGAGGACGGGGGAGGTCGCTTCGCCCTGCATTTGCTGGTGAAGATTCGGCAAATCGGGGAAGAAACGTGGTGATCTTGAGGATTCTGTTATAATCGTTCCGTTCCCGCTGTTCGGGAGGACGGGAGGAAGGACCAATGCAAGATCGCTTCACGGAACGCGTGCGAAAAGTGATGTACCTCGCCCGCGAGGAAGCGGGGCGACTTCATCACGACTACATCGGGACCGAGCACCTGCTCCTCGGAATCATTCGTGAGGGCGAGGGTATTGCCGCCACGGTCCTGAACAACCTGGGTCTGGATCTGGACACGATCCGGCAGTCGATCGAGAACATGGTACCCACTTCGGGTGGCACGCTCACGATCGGCGAGATCCCCTTCACCCCGCGCGCCAAGCGGGTGCTGGAGCTCTCGGTGGAAGAGGCTCGCCTCTTCGGCCACAACTACGTCGGCACGGAACACCTGCTGCTGGGCCTCATCCGCGAGGGTGAAGGCGTGGCCGCCCGTGTGCTCATGGAGCTCGGGGCGGACCGCAAGCGGGTTCGCGAGGAGACGCTCAAGCTGCTCGGGGGCTCTTCCCAGGGCTCCACCAAGCAGTCCGAGAAGAAGAGCGAGACTCCCGCCCTGGACCAGTTCGGCCGGGATCTCACGCAGCTGGCCATCGAGGGTCAGCTGGATCCGGTCATCGGCCGCGAAGAAGAGATCGAGCGCGTGATCCAGGTCCTCTGCCGCCGCAAGAAGAACAACCCGGTTCTCATCGGGGAGCCCGGCGTGGGCAAGACCGCGCTGGTGGAAGGTCTTGCCCAGAAGATCGTGGACAACAAGGCCGCGGAGCCGCTGAAGGACCAGCGTCTGCTCACGCTGGACCTCGCGTCCGTGGTGGCCGGCACCAAGTATCGCGGCCAGTTCGAGGAGCGCCTCAAGGCGGTGATGAACGAGATCCGCGAGTCGGACAACATCATCATCTTCATCGATGAGCTCCATACCATCGTAGGGGCCGGCGGGGCCGAGGGCGCCATCGATGCGTCCAACATGCTGAAGCCGGCGTTGGCGCGCGGCGAACTGCAGTGCATCGGCGCCACCACCCTGGACGAGTACCGCAAGTACATCGAGAAGGACGGCGCCCTGGAGCGTCGCTTCCAGCCGATCATGGTGGAGCCGCCGTCCGTGGACGAGACCATCGAGATCATCAAAGGTCTCCGCGACAAGTACGAGGCGCATCACGGCGTCAAGATCACGGATGACGCGATCGAGCAGGCGACCAAGATGTCGGCCCGGTACATTTCGGACCGTTTCCTTCCGGACAAGGCGATCGATGTGATCGACGAAGCCGGATCGCGCGCCCGTCTGTCGGTGTCGGCGATTCCCTCCGAGATCCGGGATCTGGAGCGCGAGCTCGAGCAGATCACGAAGGAGAAGGAATCCTCGATCCAGTCGCAGGAGTTCGAGAAGGCCGCCAAATTCCGCGACACGGAGAAGAACCTGCGCCGTCGCCTGCGGGAGATCCACAAGAGCTGGCGCGAGTCCAAGGAAGAAGTGAAGGCGGTTGTGGACGGCGAGGCCGTCGCCCAGGTCGTGTCCATGATGGTGGGGATCCCCGTGGTCCGCATCGAAGAGGAGGAGTCCAAGAAGCTTCTCCGCATGGAGGACGAGCTGCGACGCCGCGTGATCGGCCAGGAGCGGGCGCTCACCGCCGTTTCCAAGGCCATTCGACGGAGTCGCGCGGGCCTCAAGGATCCC
>BQJX01000615.1 GCA_021604925.1 Gemmatimonadota bacterium | reverse complement strand
GCCCGGAGTGGAGTACCTGTCCCCGCTGGGGATCTTCCTCGATCTCTTTGACGCGTTCGGGATCTGGCAGGTGTTCGTGCTGGTCACGGGGATTTCGGTGGTGGCCCGCGTCAGCCGAGGGATGGCCTGGGGTGTGGCCCTGGGGTATTGGGTGATACGGTCCGGCCTACTGGCCAGTTCCAAGGTGTTCATGATGTGGACCCAGTCCATCTGAGTCCCCCAACGAAACCCCGGGGTGGGTTCGGGCGTATACCTGAGAGCGGTTCGGAACTCCCCACCCCAGACACCGGAGGTTCAAGATGATGCAGGCGTCGGCTCGTTTCATTTGCGTAGCGGGGGCATTCTGCCTGGCCGGGACGTTCACGCCGGACGTCGCCGGAGCGCAGCCACTCTCGCTGGAAACGTGCCGGGGCCTGGCGCTCCGGGCGAACCTGCAGGCGGCGCAGGCTCACGGCCAGCTGAAGTCCGCGGAGGCGGATGTCACGGCGGCGCGCTCGTCGTTCCTCCCGTCCGTGTCCCTGTCCGGCGGCTTTTCCAAGACGGAGGACGCGTTCGAACTTCCCATCGGTGGAGGCTTCGTCTTCCTGGACAAGAGCTGGAGCACCGGCCTCTCCGCGAATCTCACGGTCTTTGATGCGGGCGGCAACGTGTTCGGTTACCAGCGGGCCACCCGCGCGCGCGACGCCGCGGACCATCAGTTGCTGGCCACGCGACAAAGCGTGATCTACGAGACCGAAGTACGCTTCTTCGACGTGATCCGGCAGCAGGAACTGCTGGAGGTCGCGCTGAAGTCCACGGAGCTGTCCCAGGAACAGCTGAAGAAGACCGAGGCGATGAAGCAGCTCGGCGCATCCACGCAGGCGGACGTGTACAAGGCGGAAGTCGAGAACTCGAACGCCCGGCTGGAGGAGATCCGCGCGCGGCGCAACCTCCGCGTGAGCAAGGCGTCCTTGGCCGCGTACATCGGTCGGGATCCGGGAACCGAGATCGAGATCGACGGTCAGCTGCCGGAACTCGAGGTCGCGTTCGATCTCAGCACGGCGCTTGAGCGGGCGCGCGAATCGAACCCGAGCCTGAAGGCGGCGCGGCTGTCGCGGGAATCGAGCAAGGCGGGCGTGCGCGGAGCGAAGTCTGATCGGTACCCGACGGTGTCGGTGTTCACCCAGACCAGTTGGAACAACTTCGAGCTTTCGATGTGGGATGATGATCACGTGGAAACGCGGTACGGCGCGTCGCTGAACTTCAACCTCTTCGACGGCTTCCTGACCAAGTCCAACATCCGCCGGGCGGAGTCCGCGCTGGTCGTGGCGGAGAAGTCGCTGAGCAGTGCGGAGCGCGACGTGCTTTTCCAGGTGGAGCAGGCGTACCTGGATCTGGAAGTGGCGCGCGAGGCGATCGTGGTGGCCGGCGACGCGGTCCGTTCCTCGGAGGAGGACCTCCGGCTGGCGCGGGAGCGCTTCAAGATCGGCGAAGGGACGATTCTCGACGTCATCGACGCGCAGGTGAACCTGCGGCGGGCGCTGTCCACCGAGGTCGCTTCCCGGTTCGACGCGCGGCTGGCGCACGTGGCCCTGCGGAACGCGATCGGCGATGCGGGCGTGCCTGCGTCGGGTGACCAGTAGCGGCGTCCCCGGAAGTGCGCAGGTCCCCGCGGGCAGGTCGAAGAACCGTCGGACGGAGAAACGATGAGCCTGATCGAGATCGACCACGTGACGAAGCGCTACGAAATGGGGGCGGAGACCATCTTCGCGCTGAACGACGTCACGGTGTCGGTGGCCGAGAACAGCTATCTGGCCATCATGGGGCCGTCCGGCTCCGGCAAGTCCACGCTCATGAACATCGTGGGCTGTCTGGATCGCCCCACCTCCGGCACCTACCGACTGCGGGAGCGCCTGGTCGACGAGTACTCGGACGACGAACTCGCCCAGGTGAGGAACCGCGAGATCGGCTTCGTGTTCCAGACCTTCAACCTGATGCCGCGATCGGACGCGTTCCGGAACGTGGAGTTGCCGCTGGTGTACGCCGGCGTTCCGCCGCGGGAGCGCGAGCAGCGGGTGCGGGAGGCGCTGGACCACGTGGGGCTGGCGGATAGAGGCAAGCACCGGCCCAGTGAGCTGTCCGGGGGGCAGCGCCAGCGGGTCGCAGTGGCGCGCGCGCTGGTGAACCGCCCGGCCATCGTGCTGGCGGACGAGCCCACCGGCAACCTGGATACCCGAACGGGGGATGAGATCCTGGCGCTCTTCGACCAACTGCACCAGCAGGGGCAAACGCTCATCCTGGTCACGCACGAGGAAGAGGTGGCGCTGCGGGCTCATCGAATCATCCGATTGCGCGATGGCCGCGTGGAGTCCGACGAGCGGACGGCGGCCGGGTCGTGAGGTGCGCCGCCCGCGGCGTGGCGTTGTTCACGGCGCTCCTCACGGTGGGCGCCGCCGCCGTGCAGGCCGCAGACTTCCCCATCCGGAGCCAGGGCCGACCTTCCTTTCTCGCGGAGGTCGTGGCCGTCCCCGCGGCGGCGGGTTCCGTGCAGGTGGCGGTGTCGTGGCAGGTGCCGTACCGCCAGCTCACGTTCCGGCAGGAGGATGAGTGGTACCGCGCCCGCTACGATGTCACCGTCGTGTTTGCGCGCAAGGGCAAGCAGGTGG
>BQJX01000614.1 GCA_021604925.1 Gemmatimonadota bacterium | reverse complement strand
GCTTCGCCGGCTACGATCTTCCGGTCTCCCCTGGTGACGGTGAACGATTGCTGGGGGATTCGATTCCCCGCTACCGCGCCAGTCGCGGCGGCTGTTTTGGAAGCCCGGCGTCTTTTTGCCGGTCGGCACGCCGCATCAGCTTCACGCTCAGCGATCGAACGAGTATCCTCGGCGTGCGTCCTTGCAGGCAAGTCAAGGCGTTCCCCTGGTAGCAACCGCTACTCGTCCTCGATGTCGGCGAAGATCGACCCAGGAAGCAATGCACGGAGCTTCTTGAGAGCTCGGTGATATCGCACCTTGAGAGCACCCGGCGAGACATCGAGCAGAGTCGCGACCTCCTGGTTGGGAATCTGCTGGATCGCGCGGAGGAAAACGAGCTCACGGTCGCTTTCGGCGAGCTGTGAGATTGCGGCGTGTACGGCGTTGCGGCGCTCGTCGCGTTCGAGCCGACCGAGGGCTTGCGTGATACTGGCGGAAAGATCATCCTCGGGGGCATCGAAATCCACACGGCCGGGTTTGCCGATGACATGCTTCTGCAGGATGGTGTTGTAACGGTTGACGAGCGTCGTCGACAGAAAACGCATGATGACCGGCGTGATACGACCGTCTCGTGGTTCGAGATCGCCAAGGCGAGGAAGGGCGCGGACCCAGACATCGGCGACGAGATCCTCCGGATCACATACCGCTGCCATGGGCCCGCGGAGCTTGTGACGGGCAAGCGCCGTGAGGGTCGGGTCAAATCTCTCGATGATGCCGTTGAGCGCTTCCGACTCGCCGTGCATAGCGCGGCGCGCGAGCATCGTGGTTTGCGCGTCGGTCATGGTCATGCCGACCAATGTAGCGAACCTCCGATGCTCGCGCCAGCCTCGCTTCCGGCTCATCCGTGATGGGTCATGGGTTCATTCAGCGAGCTTCTCGCAGACCTTCCTGAGGCACTCGTCACGAACTTCGTCGAACAGGCGTTCGGGACGATTTCCCGCAAGCGAATCAAACAGCTGCACAAGCCTCGTCTCGGCGACCCTCGGTGCGCTCATCAGTGCGTCATCCCGGTGCGAAGCGACAACGACGGGCTCACCAAGCCAGGCATTGCCGCACAGCCCCAGCCACAAGCCCCCTCCAGCGTGCGGCGGCATCCGCAGGGGATTCACCTGGATCCGAACATTGAGCGTCATCGGCGGAAGCTGCCCGGACGTACCGTCCGGGTGGGTGTCCTTCAACGTGGTAGCGGGAATGCCGAGGGCCTTGATCTTGTTGCAGAAGAGCTCGGCCACCGATGCTTCGTCAATCTTCAAGGTGGCCAGCCAGTCGCGCGTCGGCTGATCTTTCGCGAACAGGTCGACTCCGATGCTCAGTCCTCTCTCGCGTGCTTTCGCCCAGGCATCGGATCCGGCGAGGACATGATTCTGCTTCGCCTGCGCCTCCCACTCTCGCTGGACCTCGAGCGTCAGAGGCTTCTGGCTGTCGCCGCCGAAGGCCGCGGTGAGATCCTGATCGAGGGCGGCGAGCGCTCGCTTTGCATGCTCCCACTGATCGCCGGGGTTGAACGCCGTACCGAAGAGGGAGATTCTCTCGGTCGCGTAGACGGTGGCGCGGTCGTACTCGAGTGCCGAGGCACCGGGCACGTGCAAGCCCTCCTGACAAACGGCCGCGTGGCAGATCGTCTGCAACACTTCTCCCGACCCGTTGCACACCGTTTCCCATTCAACACGGGCAATGAAGACAGGGGCGGAGTCACCCTCATTCGACGTCGGATCATCCTCACCGCCGAAATGCTTGCTCAGCAGACCACGAATCTCCCGCTCCAGGCGGCCTTTGCGGAACTCGAGCCTCCCGATGACGCGTACATCGACCTCGACGGAAACGCCATGCTTCCGCGCCTCGATCGGCACCAGTGAGCGCTTCTCCGAGTCCTCGAGAATCACATAGGAATGGGACTGCGCCAGATCATCTGCCTCATAGCGTCCACACGTGCAAAACGAGACGATACTCAGCACGGCTGCAAGAAGCTGGGCAAGATGGGTACGGGCGGCCTTGTTGATCATCGAGGGCTCCTCCTGGTTTTCGTATGTGCTGATCCCGAAACGGTCCTGCATCGGGGGGACCATTTGTCCGGGCGCTCGAGGGTTACAGCTCCAAGTTGACCTGTAACCAACCGGCCTTCCCCCAAATGGGTCTTCTGGCCACCCGGCGAATCCGCCGGTCTCAGCCTTGCGCCGCACGAGTCGCGTGCGGCAAGTCCCGAACGAAACAACAGGAGGATCGCGATGAAGCTTCTCAAGGGGGAATCCCGGAACCTGACGATGGCGACGGTCATCGCCCTGATCGCCAGCATGATCGCACCGCTACGGGCGCAGGAGCCGTGCAGCCGGATCGAACTGATCAGCCCGGTTGAGGCCGCGGAAACGCTTTTTGGCGCGGTCGTCGCCTACGGGCACGGGACCGTCGTCGTCGGTGGTCGGGGTTTTGTGGCCGCCTACAGCCCCTACGACGGCGAGCGGCTCTGGGTGGCAAACGGATACGAGGACAGCTTCGGCGTCGTCGGGATCGCGGTGAGCCCGTCCACAGTCTTCGTCGCAGTACCAGACTACGAGCCGCCGACGCCGACCGGCACATGGGCCGACGGCCGCATCTACATGTTCAACCGCCTGACAGGAGC
>BQJX01000613.1 GCA_021604925.1 Gemmatimonadota bacterium | reverse complement strand
GGCCCTGGTTGCCGTAACCGACAACGCCGACCGGACCCTCCGTCGGAGGATTCGTGTCGGCGTTCCCGGCTCGAACGATGCGTGGAGCGGCTACTGGCTGCTCCCTTCGACGGTTTGCGCGGCGATTGCCTCGGCCTTCTGCATGTGCTCACTCGCCTTCTGGAGTTCCTTCTTGGCCAGGTAGAGCTGACTGGCGAGCGAGTGGTACTCCTTGGAACCCGGCACCAGCTCCAGCAACTCCAGCACGATGTCGAGCGACTCCTGCGTCTTCTCCTGCGATTTCATGGCGAGCGCGGCGTTGTACTTCGCATCGCGCCACAGGTCGCTGTCCGGATCGTCCTCTTCATCGGCGACCAGCAGGAACGTCCGCTCGGCGGCGGCCAGATTCTTGCGCTCGTAGAGGCCCACGGCGATGTTGTAGAGTTTCACCACGTTGTTCGGGTCGATCTTGATGGCCGCCTGCACGTGCTCGATCGCGGTGTCCATGTCGCCGTCGGCGGCGGCCAGGTCACCCAGCTGCAGCAGCGCCGCATCGTTCGCCGGAGCGTTCGCGATCACCTTGACCAGCGTCTCCTTCAACCGGCCGGTGACTTCCGCGAGCGCGGCTTCGTCCCGCGGTTCCGCCGCGAGCAGCGATTCGCGCTTGTTGCCCAGCGCCACCGAGTAGTACTCGTACGCGGTGGCGTTGTCCGGCTCCACGGCGATCGCGCTCTCGAACGCGGACAGTGCCGCATCCGGATTGCCCAGCTGGTTCTCGGTGAAGCCGAGATTCAGGAACCCGACCGCCTGGCGAGGACTGATCCGCGTGGCGATCTCGAACTCGTCGCGGGCGTTCGGATACTGTTCCTCGCCCGCGTTCAGGTACTCCACGCCCTTGTTGAAGTGGTTCGCGAAGTACACGGAGACCTGCTGGCTGGCCATCTTGGAGTGCTTGCGGATCTTCTTGTCCTTGTCCTCCGCCCGATCGATGAGCCATTCGAACGAAGTCCAGGCGGTGTCCCACTCGCCCATCTCCGCGAGACACCAGGCGCCGTAGAATCGCGCTTCCGGATTGTCCGGTTCGTCCTCGATGCACTGGGAGCAGTACGGCAGCCCCTGCTCGAAGTCCTGCTGGATCTTGGTGTAGTACTTGCAGTTTGCCAGGGCACTCTGGGCCTGCGCTCCGGGGGCCAAGGCCACCAGTGCGAATGCGAGCGTGGCGCCGAGGGCGCCCATGCGAAGACGGCTCATGAATCTCCTCCGGGTTTGCGCCCGGCAACGGCCGAAACTGGCGCGATTCGAGTTCTGGACGAGGAACCTTAGTCACCGTGCGGAGGGAGCGTCAAGACGACCCGTCGATGCGGCCGGCGGGTTCGTTGCCTCATATACCTAGACCGCGCGGGGATGGTTCCGGTCACTTCTCCCTAATGTGGGTGAGCGTCACGTCGCTGGCCGCGAGCCCCCTGTCCGCCTACAGCATGTCCAGCGGGTCCACATCCACCTGGACCTCGACTCCCGGGAATCCGGTGAGCGGCTCCAGCGCCCGCTCGGCCGCCCGTCGGACGTCTTCCCGCCGTTGCCCCTTGATGAGCAGCCGGAAGCGATGCTTGCCCCGCAGCTGCGCCAGCGGGGCCGGGCAGGGGCCCAGGACCACCGTCCACGCCCCGCACTCCTCGGCGGTCTCGGCGATCCGGTCCCGGATGACGTCGGCCGCCGCCTCCACGCGGGGCAGGTTCTCGCCGCGCACCAGCACGCCGGCCAGTCGCGAAAACGGTGGATAGCGCAGGTCCTTGCGCAGCGGCAGATCCTCGGCGCGGAAGGCGGCATCGTCGTGGTCGCGCGCGGCCAGCAGGCATCCGTGCTCCGGGCAACGAGTCTGCACGAGCACTTCGCCGCCGAGTTCGCTGCGCCCCGCGCGACCCGAGACCTGGGTCAGCACCTGGAACGTGCGCTCCGCCGCGCGGTAGTCCGGCAGATGCAGGCCGGTGTCCGCATTGATCACGCCGACCAGCGTGACGCGCGGGAAGTCGAGTCCCTTGGCCACCATCTGCGTGCCCAGCAACACATCGATGTCCCCTTCCAGGAACCGTCCCAGGATGTCCTCGTGCGCGCCGGACTTGCGCACGGAATCGGAATCGAGCCGCGCCAGACGCATCTCCGGAAAGTGCTCCCTCAGTTCCTCTTCGACGCGCTGCGTGCCGAGGCCGCGCTTGACCAGGGTGGTGGCCTGGCACTCCGGGCACTTCTCCGGGAGTGGCGCGCTCTGGTCGCAGTAGTGGCAACGCATCGAGCCGTCCGTCTTGTGGTAGGTGAGCGACACCGCGCATTGATCGCAGCGAACCGCTTCCCCGCACGACGAACACTGCACGAACGGACTGAAGCCGCGCCGGTTCAGGAACAGGATCACCTGCTCCTTCTTCTCCAGGCGATCCCGCACGGCTTCCAGCAGCTCCGGCGAGAACGTGCCGCGCGTGCCGCGCACATCCACCAGTCGAACGCGCGGCAGCGGAAGATTCGAGACGCGATCCGGCATCACCAGCCGCGTGAACTCGCCACTCAACGTGCGCTGGAAGGACTCCGTGTCGGGCGTGGCCGAGCCGAGCACCACCACGCCGCCCACCTGCCGGGCCCGTTCGATGGCCACGTCGCGCGCGTGGTAGCGCGGCGCGTCTTCCTGCTTGTACG
>BQJX01000612.1 GCA_021604925.1 Gemmatimonadota bacterium | reverse complement strand
CTACGGCGGGTTGGTCTTCACCAACGAGGGAGCGGGGATCTTCTCCGTTTGGAGCATCCCTCAGATCGTGACGTCCGCCGGCGATCGTCATGGCTACGCCTGGGCGGATCTGAACGGCGATGGCTGGCTGGACGCGGTTTGCTCCCACGGAGGAAACGGCGGCTGCGGCTGTAGCGACGACGGCAACGAACTGTGGCGCGGGACCGAGTCGCATGTCTTCCAGGTGGTCGCCGGGGCCGGCGGGATGGCGGATCCCGTGGGACGCGGTCGCGCGTTCTCCGCCGCCGACGTGGACGGCGATGGCGATCTGGACCTCTTCCACTGCAAGGCGCCGCTCGAGACCGCGCCCAACTCGCTCTACCGCAACGACGGCGCGTTCTCGTTTGTCGACGTGGCGGCCGCGTGGAACGTGGATGGTGATCAGGGTCCGGTGGGGGCGCTCTTTGCCGACGTCGACGACGATGGGGATCCGGACCTGCTCCTGGGCGGCGAGGAGTTCCTGCGACCGACCACGTACTATCGCAACGACAACTCCTCGTTCGTGGACCAGACCGGCGCGGCCTTCGGCGCCCTTCCCATGATCTCGTGGGCGGACTGGGGCGACTGGGAAAACGACGGCGACCTGGACCTGCTCCTCGTGGAGGGGGAGGAGGGCGTCTTCGATACCTGGCAGGAGGACGGCCCGGAGTGGTGGTTCTTCGCGAATCACCGCTTCTCCGACGACGGCGTTGACGTGTTCGAGTTCGACACTCCGGGCGAAAATCCCACCGCCCGGTTCCGGGTGAACGGTTCCGTGGTGAACTCGATGGTGTTCCTGGGCCCCTCGGCCGTGAACCCCACCTCCAGCCAGATCACGCTGGACGACACCTACGTGGGCGCTCCCTCGTTCACGGCGGGAGTGGATGTGGGCCTGTACTGCTGGCGCGAGTCTCCCGGCGGCCGGTGGAAGATCCACGTGTCGGCGCCTCCCGGATCGTTCGGGAACTTCGCGGGCACCGTGGTCACGACCGGCGGAGTCACGCTGCCCACCGCGTCCAACCTGGAGACGCTGACCTTGCCGCCCGCGGCTCCGCGCCTGTTCCGCAACGACGGGGGTGTCTTTGCGGAGGTCGCGCTGGGGCTGACTCCCGCGATCAATCCGCGCGCCGCGCTCTGGGTGGACTACGACAACGACGGCGACCTGGATATCCACGCGGTGAACCGCGGCACCGTGGAGTCCGGCAACGAGCCCGATCGCCTGTGGCGCAACGACGGAGCCGGGGTCTTCTCGGCCGTGGATTCTCCGGCGGCTCCGCCGGGGCTCTCCGTGGCGCTCGCCGACGGCGCCGTGTGGGGAGACCTGGACCGCGACGGGGACCTCGATGTCTTCGTGCAGGACGGCGCGGCTCCCGCGTTCTTTGCGGTGGGAACGCCGCCGGCCCTGTACCGCAACGACGGACCCGCGGGCCATTGGTTGACGGTGGAGCCGCTCACGGATGGCGCCGGGAACACGCCGGTCGGGACCAAGGTGACGGCATGGGCGCAGGGCACTCCCGTTCATGGTCGCGTGCACGCGAACTCCTGGCGAGGATTCCAGCCGCCGTTGGAGGTCCATCTGGGACTCGGAACGGAGACCTGGGTGGACAGCCTCGTGGTGGAGTGGCCCACCGGTCTGGTGCAGGTCCTCACGGGGTTTCCCGCGGACCGGCATCTGCGACTGGTTCCGGGGGAGGATCCCACGTCGGTGGGGGCGCTCCCGGGCAGGAGCGAGATCGGTCCGCTGCGTCCGCAACCCGCGCGCGGACTGCAGTCGTTCCAACTCGCCAACCGCAGTCCTGTCCGCGTGCAGGTCTTCGACCTGGCGGGACGCCGGGTACGCGACCTTGGGAGCTATCCGCCCGTGCCCGGGGGCGCGCCGGAGCACCTGGTGCAGTGGAACGGCCGCAACGACGCGGGACACCCGGTGGCGGCCGGCGTCTACTTCATCCGCGGTCTGGGCCGGGATGCGTTCGCCACCAAGTCCGTGCGCCTTCGCTAGGTCGACGCGGTCTTCCTACTCCACGTAGCCCAGCGCGCGCAGCTTCTCGCGCAACTCGGGCGTGAGGTCTTCCGGCGCAACGGAAGTGGCGCGCTCCTGGTAGTACTCCGTGGTGGTGGATGCGAGCCAATCGGCCAGCGCCCGCTCCAGCGCCTTGCGATCGCGCGGTGAGATCAACGCCGAACGCGTCTCGCCGGGATCGTCGCGCAGCTGGTAGAAGTCGCGCCCGCCGTCCGCCCGGACCACGAGCTTCTGTTCCGGCGTGCGGATGGCAAAGTCCCGGTTCAGCTGGGCGAACATCGGACGGGTGCGCTCCGGTGCGCCGCCGTGGAAGCTCGTGCCTTCCCACTCGTCCGGGGTGTCCCAGCCCAGCAGATCCGTGAGCGTGGGGAGCAGGTCCACGTTCTCGAGCGCGGCGGGTTCGAGATGCGGGGCCACGCCGAGACCCGGCGCCCGCAGCGCGGCGAGAATGCGCAGCGTGGCGTCGAACAGGGTCTGGCCGTGCGAGTAGTTCGGGACCTGATCCAACAGGTTCTCGCCGTGGTCCGAAGTGAGGATGAGGACGGAGTTGTCCAGTCGGTTCAGCGCTTCCAGCGTGCGGCGCAGTCGTCCCATCTTGCTGTCGGCAAAGCGCACCTCGGCCGTGTA
>BQJX01000611.1 GCA_021604925.1 Gemmatimonadota bacterium | reverse complement strand
TCAGGTCGTGGCGACGGTGTCGGTCCTTCCGGTTCTGCTGCTGGCTCCGTGGGCGTGGCGCGGCCGCGCGACGTCCGAGCGGCGCGTCCTCACGGCGATCGTGGTGTTCCTCATCGCCCATGTCGCCGTGCACGTGCTGGTTCACGCGCGCGACCGGTACCGACTGCCGGCCGAGGGCCTGTGGGCGATCCCGGTGGCGGCGGCTCTGGTCCGTCCCCGCGGGCCGGGCGCCGTGCCGTCCCTTTTGGGGCGCCCCTTTTGAGGCGGGACACCCCGGCCGAGGGGCCGAACGGCGCCTGCGCGCCCTCAGACGCTTCGCAAAAGCGGCGCGCGTCTTGCAAGTTCCAGCGCAGTGTCCCGTCCATTTCTTTCGCCGGAGCCTGATGCCATGTCTCGATGGATTCTGTTCTCGATCGCCGTGTCTCTCGTGGCCGCCCCGTGGGCGGCGTCCGCAGCGGAACCCCTCACCAGCGATGCCCGGCGCGAAGTCATCGCCCAGGTGAACTCGCTGCTGGACACGATCTACGTGATTCCGGAGACCGCGGACGTGATGCGCCGTGACCTGGAGGATCGTCTCCAGCGCGGCGAGTTCGACCGCATCACCAGCGCCCAGGAGTTCGCGGACACGCTCACCGGGATCCTGCAGGGAATCAGCCACGATCGGCATCTCCGGGTGGGCCTGGAGGGAGGGTCCGGTACGTTGGGCGGTCCGGTGCGCGTACGCCAGGGTGCTCCTTCCGGCGAGGGCGATGGCCCGGTGCGCGTGCGGCTGGGTTCTCCTTCCGGCGAGGGTGATGGCCCGGTGCGCGTGCGTCAGGGTGCTCCTTCCGCGGAGGGCGATGGCCCCGTGCGGGTCCGTAGGGTGGCGCGTCCGGGCGGCGAGGACGGCGGCGAGCCTACACCCGGCCGGCGCGTGATCCGCTCCGACAACGCGGCCGACAACGCGGCCGCGGGCGAGGGTGACATCCCGGCCGGGCTCACCGAGATCGACGCGTTCCCCGAGTCACGGATGCTCCCCGGCAACGTGGGGTACGTGCGGATCACGCTGTTCCGCGGGCTTCCCGGAGACGAGGAACTCGCGGCCGCGCTCATGGCCAAGGTGGCGGGCGCCGATGCGCTCATCTTCGATCTGCGCGGATGCATGGGCGGGTTCCCGGACATGGTGCACTTCATCACGAGCTATCTCTACGACGAGACGCCGCGCCATCTGCTCACGTACTACCACGCCGACGGTCCCCCGGACTCGGCGTACACGCTGGTGGAGATTCCCGGCGAGCGGATGCCCAATGCGGACGTGTACATCCTTACGAGTTCGTTCACCGCATCCGGCGGGGAGGAGTTCACGCACGTGCTCAAGCACCACGGCCGGGCCACGGTGGTGGGGGAGACCACGGCCGGGGCCGGGCATGGCGGCGGTGTTCATCCGCTGCCCCACGGCTTCAACGTGTTCATGCCCGACTTCCGCCCGGTGCATCCCGTGACGGGCGACGGCTGGGAGGACCGGGGCGTGGAGCCGGACGTGGCCGTGGCGCCGTCGCGGGCGTTGGAAGTGGCCCAGGTGACGGCGTTGGAGGCCCGGCTGGCGCGGGGCGCGGGCACGGAAGAGGATGTGCTTCGCGGCGAGGTGGCGCGGCTTCGGCAGGCCATCGAGTCCGCCACGCCCGATCCCGCCGCATTGCAACAGTTCGTGGGACGCTACGACATCCGCGAGGTCACCGCGGGGGATGCCGGACTGTACCTGCAACGGACGGGCGGACCGCGACTCGAACTGGTCCCGGATTCCGCGGACCAGTTCCACCTGGCGGTGATGCCGGATGGTCTGATCCGCTTTGTTCGGGGCGACGATGGGGCGGTGGTTGCCGTGGAAGTGCGCTATCCCAACTCGGACGAGTGGCAACGAAGCTGGCGGGACGGCTTCGCTCCGGCCCGGTAGCCGCTCACGGTTGGATGACCACACCGAAAAAAGCCGGCCCGGGTCGCCCGGGCCGGCAATTCTCTGACGGCGGCAATCCGCGCGCCGCCATCTCTGTGAACCTAGGTGTGTCCGTTGCCCGAGTTGCCGTTTCCGTTCCCGGAGTCCTCGTTCAGGACCCAGCGGACCGACTTGGAGCACGGACAAACCCCGCCCACGCGCTGCAGAACCGGTGCCTGGCGGGTGGCCGCTTCCACCGTCAACTGACCTAACGCGACCTTGCGCTGCAACTCCGCGTGATTCCGGAAGTCGCGGCCCGCGCGGGAGGTCTCCGGTATGTTCTCAAGAACGTGCTTGATGTAGTCCTCGACGTTCTCGAACGACTGGCCGTCCACACCGACCATCTCGAATGCGGCCACGCCCCGTCGCCGGTAGAAGCGCCGATCCGGCAGCTTCAGCAGCTCGTCGCGCGTGATCCCGTGGAGCGTCTTGCCGTCGTGGACGATCTCCCGCTGCGCCTTCTCCGCTTCCGAGGCGGACAGCGAAGGGACGCGCTCCCGCAGGAAGCGCTCGTTCAGGTCGCGCACCACGCGGCTCACCTCGGCGTGGTACTGATCCTGCGCCTCGCCGTTCTTGTGCGGCTTGAAGCCGAGCTTGACGTTCGCGCCGCCACCCCGCTCGTCACCGAACATCTCGAGGCCACGCGGCATCCACTTGTTGATCGTCTTCTGGATGAGCGACATGGGCGTGTACAC
>BQJX01000610.1 GCA_021604925.1 Gemmatimonadota bacterium | reverse complement strand
CGGAATACGTGCGGGGTCCCCAGTTGCCCACCGTGTTCGGAATGAGACCGGCGTGCAGACTCACGGGACTCCCCCCCAGCTCCTCGAAACGAAGATAGGCGGCGTATATGAAGAAGTCGCTGTAGTCGGAGAGCAGGAACTGGCCGAAGAACTGCACGTCCTCGGACACGTTCGAATCCACGAAGAGACGGGTGCGCGCCGCATCCAGGTTGGACGTGGGCCGGAAGTTGATGTTGGTCACATCGGCCTCGTCGTTGCGAGCGACGAAGTCGACGAGGCCCGAAAACGTGAGGTCCGCGGCCGCGGGGGTCGAGTGCGCCATCCCGGCCAGGGCAACGGCGACGGCAAACTTCTTCATGACGGAGCTCCTTCGGTGACCGGCACCTCGGTGGCCTGCACGAGCAGCTTGCCTGGCAGGCGGACGACGAACGATGTTCCCTGGTTCTCTTCGCTGGAAACGGTGAGCACGGCGCCGTGGTCCTCCGCGATCTTTCGGGAGATGGCCAGCCCCAGGCCGGAGCCGCCGGCCTTTCCCGACGTCACGAACGGCTCGAACAGCGTTTCGGCGATCTCCGGGGGGATGCCGGGGCCTTCGTCCCGGACCCGGAAGCACACCGAGGTGCCGGCCGCATCGGCAACCTGCTCCCACTCCAGCCACACCCGGTCGCCCACGCGCGAGACCTCCCGCGCGTTGCCCAGCAGGTTGTCGATCACGCGCTGCATCCGGTCCGGGTCGATCAACACCTGGACCGAGGGTCCCCCGGTCACCACGAGCTGCAGTCCGGCCTGGCGGAACGGCTCCTCGTGCAGTTCGCGGATTCGCTCCAGGTACTCGGCGACGTCCGTGACCGCGGGCTCCAGGACCGTGTCGCCGCGCGAGTACTCGATCACGTCGCGCGCGAGGGCCACCATCCGCTCCACCTGCCGGTGAATCACGCTGCACTGCTTGGCGAGGCGCTCGTTGTCGGGATCCCGGAGCGCGATCAGATCGGTGGTTCCCTGCACCACCGCCATGGGGGTCTTGAAGTCGTGGATGATGCCCGTCGCCATCTGGCCCACGGCGGCCATCCGCTCGCTGTTGAGTCGCGCGTGATGCGACTCCTCCACGCGCTCGCGCCCCTGAAGCAACTCGCTGCGCATCCGCTCCAGTTCCCCCGCCAGGTGGCCGAGTTCGTCCGAGCTGTCGCTCTCGATCACGAAGTCCAGGTCCCCGCCTGCGATCCGCTCGGAATCCCGCACCAGCCGCTCGATCACGCGGCCCACGCGGCGCCTCGTGAACACGCCCGCCGCCAACGTGGCCACCAGACCGCCCACGATCGCAAGTGCGACGAGGAGAACCGTGATGCGCTTCATGATGGGCGAAACCGCGGCGTCGACCGAGCCCAGGAAGAGCACTTCGAAGCTGGTCGTGGGATCCAGCAGGCGGATCACCCACACCTCCTCTCCCGCGACCCGCCGACGGGACACTTCCCCCGGCTCGGCCGAGAGCAGTTCCACGGCCACGGCGCCTGGCAGTTCGAGTTCCTGGCCGCTGGGGCGGTCCACGATTCGTCCGTTCAGGGCGATCAGCACGTCCAGCCCGGTGAGGAGACGCAGGTCCTCGGCGACCAGACCCCCGAAGTCCTGCACGATCTCGAGGCGACCCAGGCGCGCCCCGTTGTTCGCCCAGATGTCCGCGGTCACCACCTCGTAGACCGCATCGTCGGCCGCGACCAGCCGTCGGTCGACGAGGTCGATCGGTCGGTCCCGCGGCGGCAGCAGCTTCGCGATGGACTCGTCCACGGAATCGAAGAGCCGATCCCCGGTCTCGAAGTTCGTGATGCGGACAAAGTCCGCTTCGAGAAGCAGCGCGTGGGTGGGAAGCTCGTTGGCCACGGTGGGAGGATCACCGGTCTCCAGCGCCGCCAGGAATCGCGGGGATCCCAACACGCTCTGCAACTCCGTCATCCTGGCGAGATCATGCGAGCGCGAATACTCCGAAAGAACGCGCTCCGCCTGCACGAACCGTTGCCGGAAGACGTCCTCCAGTCCGCGGCGCGTCGCATGGGCGGTGATCAGGAAGGCGCCGAGCGAGAGCACGGCCACGACCATCGCGATGAACGCGACGAAGCGCCGAACGAGAGAACGCGCCGGTTTCACGGGATCTCTAGGTGCAGCGGCTCCGCACCCACCACCAGGGGCATGGTGATTTCGGGCAGGTTCTCCTGCCATACATGCAGCGTGTACTCGCCGGGGAGTACACCGGCGATCTCGAAGTGCCGAAGTTCATCGGACACCGCAAAGTAGGGCGAATCCACCACGTGCACGTAGGCGCGCATCGAGTAGTGGATCTCGCAGAAGATGGGAATCACGCCCGGGTCGGGAAACGTCACGGCCGCGGTTTCACCCGCGGGGTACCGCCCGAGATCGAACGTGCGCGTCTTCGAGTAGGAGAAGACGTTGTGGAAGAACGGATCGCGGTTCGGGAACCCCACTTCGCCGCCGACCGGAATCGCCAGGACCGACGGCTCGAACCGGCGTTCCTTCTGCGCCATGACCGGTGGCTGCAGGGGGCGAACGGGCGCGGGAAGGTTCTCTCCCGTCAGGTGCACCACCGCGAAGCGACCGGGGTCGCATCCGCAATCCGCCGCAGGGATCTCGGACTCCTGGGCGGGCGCGCGGCGCGTCC
>BQJX01000609.1 GCA_021604925.1 Gemmatimonadota bacterium | reverse complement strand
CTCCGACGCAGAAGAGGCCGACACATTCGGCCGAGCCGTTTCTATCAGTGAAGACGGCACCACGGTTGTCGTCGGTTCCTCTGGCGATGACAGTTCAGCCGGGGCCGCCTACGTCTTCCGCTTCGATGGAGCCAATTGGACGGAAGACGCGAAACTCGACGCTGGGCAGGATAAGGAGGCTGGCGATATTTTTGGACGCTCGGTGGCGGTAAGTGGCGATACAATACTTATCGGCGCTCGACGCGACGACGATGGGGGCATCGACTCGGGATCCGCCTATGTGTTCCGACTCCAGGGATCTGTGTGGAGCCTTGAGGCGAAGCTTACGGCAAGCGACGCGGAAGAAGGAGACGGCTTCGGAAGGTCAGTCGCCCTGAGCGGGAATAAGGCGATCATCGGCGCTCTGGAAGATCAAGTCGGCATGGTCAGATCTGGATCAGCCTACTTTTTCCAGAGATTCGCGGCGGGAAAGAGCTGGGATGAGACCGTTAAGTTCACCGGAAGTGATTCGGATGGGGGCGACGAGTTCGCGAGCGCCGTTGGGGTGAGTGGTCGGACTCTGGTCACCGGCGCACGTGGAGATGACGACGTCGGAACCGACGCTGGATCGGCTTATGTGTTTGACGTCGCGCCGCGATCATGCCTACAAGGGGCGGTGAACAGTGGGAACTGTCCAATCGAAGTCACTCTGCTCTTGAACGGCTCGGAGGGTATCGGGGAGGGGAAGACTGTCACAGTACAAGAGGGGGATACGATCACCGCCTCGATCCTTCTACCGTCTGCGGGTGGAAGCGGTAGGTTTGTCGTGCACGCGAATCCGGGCGAAGTGACTGCAGATACAGCGACGGTGCTCCCGGCGCGTATCGGAACCTTCTGTTTTCCCCTGCTGATCCAACCATTCGGCGAAGCAACCCCGGCTGCGGTCTGGAACAACCTTGGGAAACCGGGCAAACTGGGCCAGAGCGAGTACTTCGACGGGAACCCGATTTCCGATCCTGCTCCCGCTCCGACAGTTTTCCTCGCGCTCCCCGATGGGGACCCCACCAACTTGCCCATGGGGACAACGATAACCTTCCAAGGCGTCATGGTCGATCCCGGCGCATCCAGTGGGACAAATCGAAGCGTCACCAACGCGGTCGTCCTACAGGTGCTCTGAGTTCCGCGAGAGCAACGCGTTCGTCGCCCAACGTTTCTACGTCCAGCATCGCGAGGCACTCCCACGAAGAAATGCCCACCGATACCAGATTCCATTTCCTACCTTCTTCGTATGAATCTCCATACGATCGTCGCCTTGCATCGCGATCAAGTCTACTCCACCGGGGGTGGAGTCAAGCGTCGCCATCGTCAGCAATGTCCTTCCGGGCGAACATCTTCAGGTTGGAGGAAGCACAACCGCCACTCGGCCTCTGCGACACAGGTCAGTTCGCTCGTCTCGGTGTCGGTGTTCGACCTGACGGCGCACTCTATGTCTCCGTCGATGCCGGAGCTCTGGATCCGACATGGCCGTGAGAAAGGAAAAGTCAGCGGGCGAGGCCGGTGGGAGGGCAGCTACATCATCGGTCTCCGTGCCGTCGATGCCGCGACTGCCGCACTCATCAGTCAGTCGATCAAGCGGTTCTCCGTTGTTCCGTAGTGCGTGCGAAACCCCACCGAGTGAGATCGCTGGGGGAGCCAAAAGCCTCGCCCAGCCACTCGCTCGCGCGACCAAGGTCACCGAGGCGTTCCGCAATGGCCTCGAGGATTACTTGCCATCGCCAGCCGCCCGGATTGCACCATCAATGTCTCGCCGCATGAGATGCATGACAACACACCGCCATTTCGCCAACGCACGCCCGTGCCGCTTCCGTGCGCCTTCGAGGCTGATTCCAAACTCATCCCCGATGCGCGCCAAGGCAACGCCTTCCAGCCTGAGATCGATGATGTGCCGTTCGTCCGGCGGGAGCATCTCCATCGCGAGCTCCGCAAACTCACGCTCTTCGCTACGCTGCGCGGCCTCGTCTGGCTGAGTGGGTGGCTTCGACGCCCCCTCACAGATGTCGAGGTCAATAATCGAAATGCGCGTGGGGAGCCGCCGCTGATTCCGTGGCGCGCGCATCTCGGCATGGCGGAACCTCGCCACGTCGATGAGCTTGTGCTTCACGATGCATGCCAACAAGTTGCGGAAGTGCATCGGGTCCGAGATTATGAATTTCGGCCCCCTCCGAAGAGTGTCCACGACGATCTGGTGGACGTAGTCACCGGTCTCGCCCTCCTTACGCAGATCCGTATTCAGAGAGCGACTCACGGCCTGCCTGATCGCCTCATAATGAAGCTCGAGAAGCTGCCCCAGCGCACTTCTGTCTCCTGCGCGATGCTCTTCAAGCAGCTTCCGCGTCCGCTCATACAAAGTGGTATCCACTGCGCCTTTCCTCCTTGGCCCTATTGAAACACGTCGACGACCTAACGTCAGGTCCGTTCTGGTCCGGTCTCCTTCAATCCGAATCCGAGAAACTTTGGCAGCCCTGAGCTGGACAGCGTCTCGGATAGCTTGACGTCCGTGGGGAGAGCCCGGACGCTCGACTACTCAAGAAGTGCGTCGCGGAAGTCCTCGTGTACGGACCGCCGACCGGGGCTTCCGACGGGCGACCCCCCGTCTCAACCCGATCGAAGTGTCACCAACTCGGGGAATCGAACG
>BQJX01000608.1 GCA_021604925.1 Gemmatimonadota bacterium | reverse complement strand
TGGAGTTGCGGGTGCTCTCCCCGAATCGCGTGGCGTTCCTGGACTACCGCGGCAGCGGCAACGAAACGAAGCGCCACGGGGAGGCCGGCGGCGAGACCACGGTCATGATCTGCTCGTTCGAAGCGGAGAACGCCGCGATCGTCCGGCTGTACGGCAAGGCCAGTGCCCAATCGCTCGAAGAGTCGCCCCTGACCGAGAGTCTGCTGGCGAACGTGCCCGAAGACGCGCGCGGGGGGCTGCGACAGGTCATCACGGTGGACGTGGAGAGCACCCAGACCAGCTGTGGCTACGCGGTTCCGGTGATGGAGTTCGTGCGGGATCGTCGCAAGGAGGATCGCGGGCGTGCCTACAAGTAACGCGGGCGTGCCTACCAACGGACAGAAGACGGAAGGGTCCACATGAATCTGAATCCACACCTCGGTCGGACGGACCGAATCGCCAACCTCCTCGGTGGCGCAGGGATGGTGGTGTACGCCTTCCTGAAGTTGGACGATCCCGTGATCCGCGTTGTCGCCGTGGTTCTGGGGCTGGTCCTGGTGGTCAGCGGGATCGGCGGGACGTGACTCTTCCGCAAGGTGCTCAGTCTGGGGCGCCGAGGCTAGATGTGAGTCCGGGACAGAAAGGCCCCGGAAATCAACGACTTCCGGGGCCTGCAGTCGGTGCGGAGAATGGTAGCGGTGGAGGGACTCGAACCCCCGACACGCGGATTATGATTCCGCTGCTCTAACCAGCTGAGCTACACCGCCGGATTCCGCCGCGAGAAGGTACGGTTCCGTGGTGTCGGGTGTCAAGGAGACGGCCCCGGCTCGATCCGGGAGCGACCCCCAATCCGGGTTCGCTCCGGCCGGCCCGTCGGAAGGGGGAACCGCGTCACGGAGCTCTCGTCGTGGAACGAGAGACGCCCACCTTACCCTCCGAAACTCTCCCGGGCCGTCCCAGAACCGGGGTTTCGGGATTGGGGCGCGGAGGGTCCGGACGCGGCATCCTCCCAACAAATTGAAACTGTCAGTGATGCGGACCCGACGCTCGAGAGGGGCGAAGTCGCTCGGCTGGGCGAGTTCCGCGCCCCCGATGAGTGGTGTTTTGGCAAGATGCAGGGGCTGTCGGGTGTCTCGACGGTGCGTCTTTCCCGTGATGCGAGACGCGCCGTCGTCAATGTGAGCACTACTTTCTCCACGGTTTCCGGGAACGTCAACCGGCCTCGAGTGGTTTCGTAGGGAGGTCGCTTCCCGGCGGCCATCGCCGCCTCCGCTAGCGCGTCCGCGGCTTCACTGCTAGAATCCCGCGCTCGTCTGACCCCTCCGGAAAGGAACGGATCCTTGCCATCTGCTTCGCGCGGGCTCACTCGCGGCGTCACCGGAAGCCTTGCGCTCGGCGCAATGCTGCTGCTGGCGTCGTGCGGCACCCAGGAGAACTATCAGCTCGGCGTTGGCTTCCTGGAAGAAACCGGGCGCGGCGTGGAACTGCTCACCGTGGCGGCTCCGTCCATGACGGCCGACTACGAGGTCTCGGTCCCGACCGAGTTCGCGGGGCAGATCGGAGTGGTCCTGGTCGGAGCGCGGCCGGGGTTCCTGGTCCGGGGCGCCTTCCGGTTCGACGAGACCGCGTTTCCCGCCAGCGGCACCGCAGTGGACAGTGCCTTCGTGGAACTCACGGTGCGGCAGGGATTCGGGGCTCGGCAGAGTCTGGAGATGGATCTGCACAAGATCACGTCCACCTGGGACGACGGGCAGGCCGTGTTTGCGTTCCCCGGGATCGAGGCCGCGGCCCGGGCGACCGTGGACGTCCCGTTCACGGCGGACACGCTCGACACGCTCCGGATCAGCTTGACCGCATTGGTGCAGGAGTGGGTGGCCGACTCCACGAGCAACTTCGGGTTTGCGCTGGTGCCCACGGCGGGACAGGACTCCGAGATCGAGTTTGCGGGCCGAACGTCCGCCACGCCGCCGCGGCTTCTCATCTACACGAACGACGGAACGAACGTGGCCCTGACCGAGCTGAACCCGACCAGCGACTCGTTCCTCCTGGAGACCACGCCGGCGCACACGCCTCCGGTGGGGTTTCCGGAACGCCTCACGGTGGCGCGCGGGCTGACGTCGCGCGTGTTGATGCACTTCGATCTTCCGGATCTGGGGGATCGGGTCACCATTCATCGCGCGGAGGTGACGGTGCACGTGGATCCGGTCGCGTCCGCCACCAACGGATTCGCCGCGGGTTTCCAGCGCGTCACCGCGGAGCCCTGGAACGGCGAGGACACGGAAGTGGATCCACTGCTGACCGGCCTGCAGAACGTCTCGGCCGCCAGCGACTCGGTGTCGTTCGCCGTCACGGCCATCGTCCAGCAGCTGCTGAAGGACGGCAACTTCGGCGTGCAGTTCCGTCCGCTGGAGGAGCGCGAGGACACGGACATCCTGCGCATCTTCGGACCGGGTACGGCGTTGGCGCCCAACCTGCGGGTCTGGTACACGCGCGGCGGGGGGCAGTCGTGATGGCGGCGCCCCGGGAGATGCGGGCGTCCGGGGAGACGCGCGGCCGAAGGCTTGGCGCGGCGGCGGCCCTGGCCGGGCTGTTGCTGGGCACCGTTCCCCAATCCGCCCTGGCCAGCTCGCGTTTCTCGCAGCGTGGCGAAGGGGAGTCGCTCCTGTCGCAGAGCGCCGAGGCCCGCGGAATGGGCG
>BQJX01000607.1 GCA_021604925.1 Gemmatimonadota bacterium | reverse complement strand
ATGGAGCGCAAGCTGCTGGAAGACGCCTTCGTGATGAAGATGGATCAGGCCGGCGCGTGGCTGAAGACCAAGCTCCCCGCGGACGCCAAGATCGCCACCACGACCATCGGCGCGATTGCCTACTCGTCCAACCTGCACGTGATCGACATGCTGGGCCTGACCGACCGGGAGGTGGCGCGGCACCCCAAGATGTTCGACGGCCTCCTCGACACCTGGCGTGAGGTCAAGTACAACGCCGAAAGCGTGCTGGAGCGCGAGCCCCACGCCATTCTCTTCTCCACGGATGTGCGGCCGAGTTCCGCCGCGGAGCGCGCCCTGTACCTGTACGAGTCGTTCCACGAATCCTACTTTCCGTACTACTACCGAACCCGGCCGTGGCGTCGCCAGTCGCAGACGTTGCACCTTCGTCGGAGCGATGCACCTTCCTTCCGGCCCGACCTGGTGGACGTGAACGGCTTCGACTTCATCGGCGAGTACATCGAGGGGCACATCGAGAAGGGACGTCACCGGAACAATCAGGCCGCGCTGGAGCATTTCGACCGGGCGATCGAGATCGGGCCCGACCACTTTCTCGCGGCCAAGGAGTGGCGCGCCGTTACGCTGCACGACATGGGCAGCCCCGATGCGCTGGCGGCGCTGGTGGACGTGGTCACCGAGGACCCCTTTGCCACGGTGGCCAAGGGGCGGCTCGCCGTGCTCTACCTCCAGGGCGGCAAACTGGAAGCGGCGGAGTCGTTGCTTCGCAGCAACGCGCGCATCAACCCGGACGACAGCCTGGCCTGGGCCGGGCTGGCCGAAGTGGAACGGCAGCGCGGAAATCTGGAAGTGGCCTACGAGGACGCGCTTCGCGCCGTCGAGATCTGGACCACCAACGGCGCCCACCTGCTGCTGCTGGCGCGCGTCTCCCTGGAGCGCGGCGACCTTGCCATGGCCCGGCGCGCGTTCTCCAGCGCACTGGAAGTACAACCGGAAGGGGAACTGGCCACGGCCGCACGGCGCGGGTTGGAGGCCGTCGAACTGGTGGAGTCGGGCCGGGCCACCCTGGAGGAGGTCCTCGGACCGTAGGAAGTGCAGTGTGCGCCCCGCATTCCAGCCGAGTCGTCCATGTGCCGATACAACCAAGTGTGGTAGACTAGAGACAGTGTAACCGTTCACGCATCAATGCGAAGGATGGCAACGCACCACGTCGGGAGGGCCACCGTGACTTCTGGGGTTCACGTTCTCGAGCAACCCACGCTGGTCCTGAACCGGCACTGGGTGCCGGTGCACCTGACCACGGCGCGGCATGCCCTGACCCTGCTCTACCAGCAGGTCGCCCGGGCGGTTCACCCCTCCGACGGATCCCTGCACCGCTTCCAGACCTGGGCGGACCTTCGTCCGGTGGAAGGGCAGGCGGTCGTCCACACCGTGAACCTGGCGCTCGCCATTCCGGACGTGATCGTGCTGGAACGCTACGGAAAGGTTCCGCGGCGCACCGTCCCGTTCAACCGCCGCAACCTCTACACGCGAGACCAGCACCGCTGCCAGTACTGCCGGCGCACGCTGGACGCGCCCGAGCTCACCATTGATCACGTGCTGCCGCGCGTGCAGGGCGGCGTCTCGTCCTGGACGAACTGCGTGCTGGCCTGCGTGGACTGCAACCGCCGCAAGGCGCACCGCACGCCGGAACAGGCGCACATGCGATTGATGAAGAAGCCGGTGCAGCCCAGCTGGACTCCGCGCCATCTCTTCCACGGCATGCCGCGTCGGGCGTCGTGGGAGAAGATCGTGGGCCACGCCTACTGGAACGTGAATCTGGACAGGTAGGGCGACCCCTAAGACGACAGCGTCAGCTCCACGCGAAGGCTACGCCCGGGCTGCGGGAACGCGTCGTTTTCGGGGCGGTCCAGGTACTGCGAGTCGAACAGGTTGGTGGCGGACACGTCCAAGGACGCGCGGGGCGTCCACTGCACTCGCACTCCCGCATCCCACCGGGCAAAGCCGGGGTGCGGCGCTTCGTCGCCGCCGAGATCGCTGGCTCCCAGCACGCCCGACCACCACTTCGCCTCGGTGCCCAGTCCCAGCGGCGTCTTGGCTCCGCCCGCGCGCATCGACAGCCGCACCGCGGCGTTCCGCACGTCATCTCCGTAGACCCGCGTCTCTCCCGCGATCCGGAACTCCCCGGACGGGATGTCCGGCAACGGGTCCCCATCTTCGTTCTCCCCATAGATGAACGCGTAGCCCAGCGACGCGTGGGACCGTCCGTTCTCCGGCCGCCAGCGCACTTCGATCTCCGTTCCCACCAGCCGCCCCTGCGATTCGTTCCGGTGGATCAACGTGTCCCCGGCGGCGTCCACCGGCAGCTGCACGATGAGGTCGTTGGCCAGGATTCCCCAGAGATTCGCGTCGGCGGCAAACGGCGGACGCGCCCAGCGCACGCCGGACTCCAGCGACCACGCCGTCTCGGGTTTCAGGTCCGGGTTGGCCAGACGCGAGCCGCCCGGGCGATCTCCTTCGAAGTAGAGTTCCTGGATCCGCGGCGCGCGGAACGAGCGGCCCAGCGCGCTGGTCACGGCCCACTGCTCGTTGATCGGTCGCACCAGTCCCGCCTGCACGCTGGGCGAGAGTTCACTGGTGGATTCCTGTCCGTCCGCCGCGCGGTGCACCCAGTCCAGCCGACCCGCCACGATGGCTTC
>BQJX01000606.1 GCA_021604925.1 Gemmatimonadota bacterium | reverse complement strand
GGGGAGCGCGACCGGGCCCGCCACCACCGCCGTGTGGACAGCCGAGTCCAACCAGCTGCTTGCGTTCTACGGGGCCAGTGTGGCACCGGCGGGCGACGTGAACGGGGACGGCTTCGGCGACGTGCTGGTGGGCGCTCCCTCCTACGACGGTCTGCTCAGCAACGAAGGACGCGCCTACCTCTATCTCGGCGACGCCAACGGGCTGGAGGCGGAGCCCGGGTGGACCCGGGACGGAGGCCAGGTGAGCGCCACGCTCGGCAACTGCGTGGCCACCGCGGGCGACGTGAACGGCGACGGCTACGACGACATCCTGGTGGGAGTGCGCGGCTGGGATGGCGCGGAGCCGAACGCGGGGCGCGCGCTTCTCTTCCTGGGCGGCCCCGCGGGACCGGACTCGCTTCCGGATTGGACGATGGACGGAACGCAGAACGATGCGGGCTACGGCTGGTCCGTGGCCACCGCGGGGGACGTGAACGCCGACGGGTTCGCCGACGTGATCGTGGGGGCGTTCTTCCAGGATGAAGGGCAGACGGACGAGGGTGCGGCCTGGGTGTACCTGGGTTCGCCGTCGGGGCTGGCCACGACGCCGGTGTGGCAGGGGCAGGGGCATCAGGCCAACGCGCACTTCGGCTGGTCGGTGGCGCCGGCCGGCGACGTGAACGGCGACGGGTACGCCGACGTGATCGTGGGCGCGCGCAACTACGACGCCGCGTTCGTGGATGGCGGTCGCGCGTTCGTGTTCCTGGGCAACGCGGCCGGCGTGGACTCCGTGGCGGCGTGGACCGTGGACGGCTCGCAGTCCGGCGCGTTCCTGGGCTGGTCCGTGTCCACCGCGGGCGATGTCAACGGCGACGGCCTCGCCGACGTGATGGTGGGCGCGTACCGCAAGGACGTGATGTGGATCGATGACGGCGAAGCGGCCATCTACCTCGGCTCGTCGGCCGGGGTGGATACGGCCGCGGTGTGGACCGGGTCCAGCCTGCAGCAGACCGCGTACTTCGGCTGGTCGGTGGCGGCCGCGGGCGACGTGGATGGCGATGGCTTCGGCGACGTGATCGTGGGGGCCTACTTCCATGACGATGGCCAGGAGAACGAGGGCCGGGCGTCCGTGTTCCGGGGCGCGGCCGAAGGTCCGGCGGCCGAGCCGTGGTGGAAGGGCGCGGCGGGCGCCAGCACGAACAGCTACGGGTTCCGCGTGGACTTCGCCGGCGACGTGAACGGCGATGCGTTCAGCGACGTTCTGATCTCGGACCCGTTTGCGGATCTGGTCTCGTCCAGCGAAGGTCGCGTGGACCTCTACCTGGGAAGCGAACTGGGGCCGGACACGTCGCCGGGTTGGTCCACGGGCGGCACGCAGTCCGGCGAGAACTGGGGACGCGCGATCTCCGGCGGCCGCGACGTGAACGGCGACGGCTACGACGACGTCCTGGTGGGATCTCCGTTCCACTCGGGGACGTTCGTGCAGGAGGGGCAGGCGTCCCTGTTCCTGGGATCGGCCATTGGGCTCACGCCGTTTCCGAGCTGGGCGGCGCTGGGCGGGGCGATCTCCGTGGAACTCGGCGCGGCCGTTGCATTGGTGGGCGACCTGAATGGCGACGGGTTTGCGGACCTGGCCCTGGGGGCTCCGGATCAGGACACCGCGATCTCCATGTCCGGTGCGGTGCGCGTGCACTACGGCTCCGCGGCCGGCCCGGGTTCCCTGCCGGACGTGACGTTGTCGGGGTTCCAGACCGGCGGCCGCTTCGGGGAGGCGGTGGCGGGCGTGGGCGACGTGAACGCGGACGGCTTCGCGGATCTGGTGGTGGGCGAGCCGGCCGCGGCGAGCGGCCAACTGGAAGAGGGCCGCATCCACCTCTATCTGGGCTCGGCCGCAGGGTTGGGCACTGCTCCGGTCTGGAGTGCCCAGGGCGAGCAGGACGGCGCGCGGCTGGGGCAAGCGGTCGCCGCGGCCGGCGACGTGAACGGTGACGGCTACTCGGACATCGCGGCGGTAGCGCCGTTGTGGGACGGCGGCCAGGAAGACGAGGGCCGGGCGCTCATCTACCTGGGCGGTCCGGCCGGGCCGGTGTCCGGTACCGCGGAGTGGAGCTGGGAATCGGACCAGGCGGGGGCGCAACTGGACGGGGTGGGCTCCGCCGGCGACGTGAACGGCGACGGTTTCGGTGATGTGCTGGTGGGCGTGTCGCGTTACGTGGACAGCTTTCTTCTGGAAGGGCGGGCGCTGCTCTTCCTGGGTTCCGGCACCGGTCCGGAGCTCTCGTTGGCGCACGAGTGGCTGGGCGGTCGCCAGTTCGCACGGCTGGGCTCGTCGTTCAGCGGCCGCGGCGATCCGGACGGCAACGGATGGCCCGATCTGCTGATCGGCGCGCGGGGTTGGTCGGACTCGGCATCGTCCGGCGGGGCGGCGTTCCTCACCGCGGCCAACCGCGAAGGCGCGGGCGCGGTGGCCCTGCAGCAACGGCGCGACGACAATGCGGCGCCCATCGGGTTGGGCGGCCGCTCGGATTCGGAGACGGGATTCCGCCTGCAGGCGTGGGGTGGTTCTCCCGCGGGGCGGACGCGGGTGGCCTTCGAGTGGGAGGTGAAGCCGGTGGGCACACCGTTCGACGGCAACGGCACGGACCAGACGTCCACGGTGGACAGTGGGAGTCCGCAACCGGGCGTCGGAAGCCGCGT
>BQJX01000605.1 GCA_021604925.1 Gemmatimonadota bacterium | reverse complement strand
GGCAATGGCGATACTCTGGAGTTTACGCAGCAACAGACATCGATCTTCATGAAGGCTAGGAGCGGTGGACTCAAGCAATGGGCACCGACGGGTAGGGGGACGATCGACGCCCTTCACATCCGTCTGGAGCTGTTGAAGCCGGATGGCTCGCAACGCGACGTCTTGACCGGCATATGGGGAGGCGGAGGCAACACCATCCAGTGGTCAAACGGGGGCCGCTGGCAGCGGATGTAGTAGTCCACTGGCACATTGAGATTTCGCGCCCGCGGTCCTCCGGCCGCGGGCGTTTCTTGTTGGCAGCCCCCTCTCCGGGACTGCCTCAGGATTCCCTCGCATCCGAGCCAACAGGAGGCCCAATCCATGAGACGACCTGACACCAAGGCGACGCTAGTCACAGTCGTTCTTCTATCGGTGCTCGCCGCGTCTGCGTACGTGAACGCCCAGGAAAGGAAGGACTCTCTATGCGAGCTCGGATGCGCCGAACAGCGCGTTGATCAGCATCGGCTCTCGCTGGATGTCCAGGATCAGTGATGCCACGAAGCTGGACCGCATCTCGATCCCAGGGACTCACGATACGGGGGCGCGTTTTGGTGGTTTCGCGGTCGAGTGCCAGGTCTGGACCTTGCCCGACCAGCTAGATGCGGGGATTCGATATCTCGACATTCGCTGTCGTCCGCTCACGAACGGTGACTTCACGATTCATCATGGCGCCTCCTATCAGAACAAGACGTTCCGGCTGAATGACGATTCGGTCCTGCCCGAGTGCAAGCGGTTTCTGGCGGAGAATCCGACGGAATGCCTGATCATGCGCATCAAACAGGAACACAGTCCGCAAGATGGCGCTCCCGGCATCGCTGATACCTTCAGATCGAATGGGTCGGCGGCATCGGTGGTGGAGGTGTCCTGGTCGAGTAGCTGGCGGACCTGCCGCCGAAGCTGCCGGTCTTCGCCACACGCCTGGATCACATAGGCGTCGCGCTCGGAAGCTGGTCGTGATCGTGCTGCCGAAGATGCGATGCAAGCGGGAGTATCGGTCAGCGTCCAACGTGCCGCACTTACCCGGCGAGCTGGCTGCGAAGCCAGGCGCGGGCCATGGTCCAGTCCGAGACGACGGTTGTTTCCGAGATGCCGAGTTCGGCAGCGGTCTCGGAGATCGTCAGCGATCCCAGGAAGCGAAGCTCCACCACGCGAGCGTGACGCGCATTCAGTTCTGAGAGAGTCGACAGGGCGTCGTCGAATGCGACAACGTCGAAGACGCGAGTGCCCCTGTCGACGTCCTCGTGCAACGTGATGGCCCGAACACCACCGCCGCGCTTGGCGCGCCGATGTGCCTTTGCATGATCGGCCAGCACCTGTCGCATGGCGGTGGCCGCGACGGCGAAGAAGTGACGGCGGCCCTTGACCGAATCGAGGTTCCCGACAAGCTTTAGCCACGCCTCGTGAACGAGCGCGGTCGGCTGCAGCGTATGCCCGGACGGGCTTGCCGAGAAGACGGCGCGGGCGAGTCCTCGGAGCTCGTTATAAACGAGCGGCAGCAGAGCTGACTCGACGGGCTCGTCGCCGCTATCGTGCGAATCCTGCAGAATCTCCGTGATACTTTTCTGTCGTTTCTTGTTCTGGTGCATGTCTTTAGCCTCTCGGGGTGACCGATCGTAGAGGATCCACGGTGTGCTTGCAAGGGCCGGCTTCGAGAGATGACGTCGAATGCACCGTGGTCCTGGACTCTTGTCCAAGAGGCTGTGCCCGAGCCTCGCGTTACGCGGTGTCGGCAGGCGATCTCGCGGGCTCGGGCAAGTTGCTATGCGGCAATAGCTTACTGGATTATGGGTGTCGTCTGGGTGGGTCGGAGGAGAATGCGAGCGTGCACCCGTGGCGTTCGCGTGGCGAAGGTCGATTCTGTGACGGACTTCGGCGACGAGATCCCGGTTCCTATGGGTTGGTTCGCATCGCTTCGATTCTCTTGTACATGGATTCGAACCTCGCCATCGACGTATCTGCGGTTCGGGTCCCCTCGGTCTGCAGGCGAGAAAGATAGCCGTTCCAGGCGTTGCGGAATCCTTGGGGCTGGCTCTTCTCGCCAGGTCTCCCTGGATTCGTCACGACGTAGGGGCGGAAACCTGTGAAGCCTCGAGTCTCCTTGATTGGCTTGTTCTGAGCGTCCAGCTTGATCTTGCCGTCGATGCGTGCCCCCCAGGTCTCGATCTTGCGTACCTGGGGAGAAACGACGGTTGCGGGCGAGACTGCGCGCTGGAGACCGGCTGGGATAGCCTGGAACACCTTCCCTTTGCCATCACGGTACTTGTTGGTTCCGGGTGGGGCAGCGGCGTTCGCTCGGCCGTTGGCGCTGGGCCGCGGCATCACTTGCGTCGGAACCTGTTTTGCGAGGTTGGCGGACATTCCGGTGACCCTCTGCCACTTCGGAGGTTGCCCGTTTCGCGGCGCTCGCTGCGGCGCGACTCTACTGAGGGACGAGGCGGCTTTGGGTGCCGCGGCCCTCACCGGAGCGGCTGCGCTGCGTTGCAGGAATCGAGGTAGGCGTGGTCGGAACCTGCTTCTTCCTGCACCGGCCGTACTGCTGCCGGTAGTAGTGGTTGTCACCTTCTTGCCAGTGTTCTTCTGGGCTTTCGGTGGTCCGGCAATGCCCTCCGTCACTGGCCAGGCGAGAATCAGGCTCACAAGG
>BQJX01000604.1 GCA_021604925.1 Gemmatimonadota bacterium | reverse complement strand
CGGGCTGTGCGGGCCTTCTTGATGGCGATGTCGATCGAGCCGATCCACGCACCGTCCATGCGCAGGAACGCCTTGAGATTCGCTCCGGCGTCGACGACCGCGATGTCCATCTTCACGTTCATCTCTTCGGACTTCTTGCGGGCGGCATCGAGTATGGCGGTCGCCTGGTCGGCGGTGATGTCGGCGGTCATGCTCTTCACGGTCATCATGATCTCCTGGGGAGTGTCGTCGAACGTAGAGGTTCCGATGGCGACACTGTAGCAGGGGGCGGGGGAGGTTGGAATCGGAACGGCCCCGCCGCTGGCGGCGGTGTCGGACATTGCCTCAAGTTGCTGAATCCCTGGCGCTTGAGGCCGCGGCGAGCAACGAGGCAGTCGTCGACATTTTTTCTGCTCAAGCCGAGGGCGCAGAACTACCGATGAACGAGCAGTCCCTCCCAGGTCGGCTGCGCATTCCGGTCCGCGCGGCTCTCTCTTCAAGACCTTGCGTTCGATCATGGACGCGTCCTCTCCCGCGCGGTTCGCCCGCCTCGTCGTGAGTTCATCGAGTTCGTCGCTCGCTGACCTGCACCGCCGCAGGTTGTCTCCACGTCCCGAGCAGCGAGCCCGAGGGGTACGTTCAACTTGCTGCCGGGTGCATGAGTCGGGTGCGCGCGTGCCGTCCGGGAAGCGCGTGCGCGTTTCGACCGCTAGCCGAGAAGGATCATGAATGAATGACACCAAGGGTTTCACACTGATCGAGATGTTGATCGTGATCGCGGTCATCAGCGTCATCGCGACGATCGCGATCCCCAACCTGCTCAGTGCTCGCCTCAGCGCCAACGAGACGGCGGCGATCGCGACGCTGCGCAGTATCAGTTCGGCGCAGATGCAGTTCCGGGGGCTCGCGTACAACGACAACGATGCCGACGGTCAGGGCGAGTACGGCTACCTCGCCGAGATGTCCGGTCTGACGCCTCCTCGGATCAACGGTGCGCCGGCTGCCGATCCCATCAATCCACCGACCCTCTCCGGGGCCTTCCGCAATGTCCAGGACAGCGGCCTCGGTACGGGGGTGGTGACCAGGACCGGGTTCGTCTATCAGCTCTATCTGCCCGGTGCCGGCGGTGCTCCGGTTCCCGAGGATGTGGCGGGCGGCCCCGGTGCGGGCGTGGTGGACGACGATCTCGCCGAGGTCATCTGGTGCTGCTACGCCTGGCCCGCCACCAAGGACACGACCGGAACGAGAGCGTTCGTCGTCAATCAGGCCGGCGATATCTTGATGACCGACAACGTCCTACAGCAGTATTCCGGCCCCGATGGTGGTCCCGACGGCCTGGCGGCGTATTCCGGCGCCGACATGAGAGAACGGCTCTCCATCAACGCACTGCCGGCGCCGGCGCAGGATGCGGCCGTCTGGCGACCGGCGAACTAGGCGGAAGAGCGAGCGACTCGTTCCTGGAGCGCGAGACGACGGGGCTGTCCGTTTCGCGGTTGGCCGGATCCTCGCTCGCTACCGTCCGTACTACCTGGCTGTTGCGCGTCTGCCGGATGTGATCTACCGTCGTTCGTATGTCGCGCTAACCATCCCCGGCAACCCCAGGAGTTCGAGCAGACCCATGCGCATTTCAGCAGTGTTCCCGGCCATCGGCCTGTCGATCGTTCTCATCGGAGCGTGCAGCAGCTCTGATTCGTCTCGCCACGATGACGGCGCCTCCCGCCTCGAGGCGCCGACGGCTGTCCCGCCCGTGGTCGAGCAGCGTCCGTACGAGGTGCCGTCGCCCAACGGCTCGAGAATGGACGAATACTACTGGCTGCGCGATGACACGCGCCAGGACCCGGCGATGCTGGCGTACCTCGAAGCCGAGAACGCCTATCGCGACGTGATGCTGGCGCCGGTGCGCGACCTGCAGGAGACGCTGTTCGACGAGATGGTGGCGCGAATGAAGAAGGACGACGCCACCGTCCCGTATCGATACCGCGGACACTACTACTACACGCGATACGAGGAAGGTCTCGAGTATCCGATCTACTGTCGCAAGACGGGCTCACTGGATGCCGAGGAAGAGATCCTGCTCGATATCAACAAGATGGCGAAAGGGCACGACTACTACCAGGTCCGCGGCAACAGCATCAGTCCGGACGGCAATCTGCTCGCCTTCGGTGTCGATGACGTCGGCCGGCGCCAGTACACGATCCGCGTCAAGGACCTGAGGACCGGCGAGCTCCTGCCCGACGCCATGACCGGTACCTCGGCATCGGTCGAGTGGGCCGACGACAATCGTACGCTCTTCTATGTCCAGAACAATCCCGTGACCCTGCTGTCGGAGCGAGTCAAGCGGCACGTGCTGGGCGAGGACCCTGCCGACGATGCGCTCGTCTACGAGGAGAAAGACAACACGTTCTACATGGGCGTCGGCAAGACCGGGGATGACCGGTACGTCACGATCAACCTGAGCAGCACGGTCTCCGGCGAAACGCACTACCTCGCGGCGAACGATCCGGAAGGCGCCTTCGCCGTGCTCACGCCTCGAGAGCGCGGCCTCGAGTACGACGCCGATCACATCGGCGATCGCTGGATCATCCGCACGAATTACGATGCCACGAACTTTCGGCTCATGGAGCTGGCCGACGATCGCGCTGGGAGCAAGGCGGCCTGGCGCGAGATCGTGCCGCACTCGGAGGACGTCTACATCGGCGGCTTCGAG
>BQJX01000603.1 GCA_021604925.1 Gemmatimonadota bacterium | reverse complement strand
GTGTCCGCAGGGGAGTCCAAAGAAGAGGCCGCCGCTCCCGAGGCGACGGACGATCGCGTCTACGTCCAGCGCGCCCTGGAGGGCGACGACGCGGCGTTTGCCGTGCTCGTCCAGCGCTACCAGCGCGGCCTCTACAACCTCGCCTGCCGCATGGTCCACGATCAGGAGCTGGCCCGCGATCTCACCCAGGACATCTTTGTCCGCGTGCACCGGTCGCTGGGCAAGTACGACCCCATCTATCCGTTCACGAGCTGGGTCTACCGGGTGGGCACGAATCTCTGCATCGACTACATCCGCAAGAAGAAGCTGAAGACCGTGTCCCTGGACGCGCCCGTGTCCATGAGCGATGGCGAGAGCGTCCAGCGCGAGGTCCGCGACGACGCCCAGAACCCGGCCCGGGACCTGGAGGACGCCGATCGCCGCCGGATCCTGGCCGAGGCCCTGGCGCAGCTTCCCGAGTCCCATCGCCTGGTCCTGATCCTGCGCCACCAGCGGGACCTCTCCTACGACGAGATCGCCCTGGCCCTGGATGCGCCGCTGGGGACCGTGAAAGCCCGAATTCACCGCGCCCGGGAGGCGCTCCGGAAGATTCTGGCTCGTGACCACCACCTGGAGGGCCTGCTGCCATGAGCACCTCAAATCGAGCGAGGGCGTGCCGAAGCTGCAAAGATCGTCTACCTTTTCCAACCCGCGAGACGAGGGAGCCCCAAATGAGACGCAACCCCTGCCGCACGTGCTCCGTACCATGGTTCAGACACGGGGGGGTGAACAAGGCCCCGCAGGGAGATCGACCATGAACGAGCACCGAGACATCTTCAGACTCCATGACCTTCTGGACGGGTCTCTTTCGCGCAGCGAGGAAGCGGCGCTGAGGGAATCCCTCCAGCAGGACGATCGTCTGCGGGCCGAGCTCCGCGAGCTGGAAGCCGTGCGCGACCTTCTGAGTCGGTCGCTGGATCTGGAAGAGCCGGCGGATCTGCGGGTGGGCATCCTGGCCGCGGTCCGGGCGGATCGGGCGCGTCGGGCGCGCATGTTCCGTCTGCCGGGCTGGTTCGAGAACGCGCTGGTCCTCAGCGGGGCGGCCACGCTGGCCGGGCTGGTCACGTTCGGCCGGGCGCTGGGTGGCGACTGGGCGGCTCCGTGGCTCGGACGTCTGAGCGTGGGCGCGGTAGAAGCGCTGGGCCTGGCCAAGACGGCGGCCGTGGGAACGCAGGGTTCGCTGGCCCAGATGGACTGGGTGGTCGGCGTGCTGCGGACGTTGTCCAATGCGGGCTGGACGGTGGTGGGATCTTCTTCGGATGTGATCCTGGTGGGCGCGATTGTCGCCGCACTCCTTGCGGGGAGCTGCTGGATGCTGTTGCGTCACGGGCGGCGGGGACTTTCAGGGGGTATGGGTCATGCGCACCTTCTCGCCTAGGAACACCGGCCGGTGCCGTGTTCGCACCCTCGCGATCCACGATCCGGAACTCATCGCCGGGGTCGTGCTCCTGGTGCTGGGCCTGTTGCTTCTGTTCCCGCTGGCCGCGCGCGCCCAGGACTCGGTGCTCACGACCGAGCAGCTGGAGAGCCTGGACTCGCAGTTCTCGGACACCGACACCACGGACGAGATCGGGTCGGCGGACGACGGGAAGCGGGACGATTCTCTCTGGGAGGAGTACCAGCAGTACAGCAACCGGGACGACGAAGAGCACACGTCCGGCGAGCGCGTCAAGATCGGCGACGAAGTCGTGGTGTGGGAAAACGAGCACATTCGCGGAGACGTGGTCTCCGTGGGTGGTCGGGTCACGGTGCACGGCTACGTCGAAGGCGACGTGGTGGCCATCGGCGGGGATGTGGTCCTGCACGAAGGCGCCGAAGTCGAGGGCGATGTGGTGTCGGTGGGCGGTCGGGTGCGCGATCTCGGCAGTGCGCGCGTGCACGGCGAGAAGGTGTCCGTGAACATTCCGCTTCCGTTGAACTGGAACTGGACCTCCCGGGACTCGAACTTCAGCCTGGGCCTGCCCAACTTCGTGTCGGTCGGCTTCAACCTCGGGTTCCTGTTCGTGGGGCTGTTGCTGGCGCTGCTGGCGTACGCCGTCTCGGGCCGTCGCATCGACGTGATGAGTCGCCGCGTGGAGGCCGAGCCGGGGCAGAGTTTCCTGGTCGGAATGCTGGGCGCGTTCGGGACCCCGCTGGCGATCGTGATCGCCGCCATCCTGCTCGCGATCACGTTCATCGGGATCCTGCTGATCCCCGTGCTCCTGATCTTCGTGTGGGTGGTGGCCTTCGGCGGATTCGTCGCGGTGATCCTGGCGGTCGGTCGCCGGCTTTCCGAGCTGCGGCAGAAGGAACTGCAGGCCACGCGCAGCGCGTACCAGTCCATCCTGATCGGCTTTGTGGGGCTGCACGCGTTCGGTCTGCTGGGCTCGCTGTTCGAGCTGGGCGGCGGCTTCTTCATGACGCTGGCGGTGCTGTGCGAGGTGTTGCAGGCGTTCGTGCTGCTCTTCGCCTGCACGCTGGGCTACGGGGCGCTGCTGCTCAGTCGCTTCGGCACGCAGTTGCCCAGTGCGGACGTCGCGTTTGCGGGCGCCGGGCAGCTGTCCGCGTCGACCCCCATGTACGGAAGCGGACCGGCGGCGCCCGGCACGTCGCCTCCGCCGATCCCCGGGTCGCCGCCACCACCGCCGCCCCCGGCGCCGGCGTCCCCCGCGGGGGGCATG
>BQJX01000602.1 GCA_021604925.1 Gemmatimonadota bacterium | reverse complement strand
CGCCCCAACCACGCCGGCGGATCACAGTTCCGGCGCCCCGTCCGGCTGCTGTTGCCGGTACCACGCAAACGCACACAGGACGAGGGCGTGCGTGATCCCGCCGCTCGCGATGGCCTCCGCCACGTCGCGACTCCCCAGCGTGACCACCTGGATGTCCTCTCCGGGATCCTGCGCCATGTCCGACGTCCGCTCGCAGTTCCGGATGAGATAGGTGAAGCAGCGGTTCGAAAGGATGGCGGGGTTGGAGTCGACCACGCCCAGCAGCGCGGGAATGTCGCCCGTCCACCCGGTCTCCTCTTCCAACTCCCGGGCGGCGGCCCGCGCCGGATCCTCGCCCGGATCGATGATCCCGCCGGGGATCTCCAGCGTCACCTCATCGCGGCCGTGCCGGTACTGCCGCACCAGCACGAACTCATCGTCCTGCGTGACCGCCACCACGTTCACCCAGTCCGGCGTTTCGATCACGGTGAAGGGGCGCGCCTTTCCCGTCCGGGGCGATCTCGCATCGTACGTCTTCAGCCGGAAGATCCCGTGTTCGGAGACCGCCTCCTCGCCCACGTGCTCCCAGGCGTCCGGACTGCGGTCCCCGTCTTCCAGCAACTCCGGCAGCCCCCGCACGAACTCGCGAATCTCGTCGCGAACGCGGCGGAACTCCTCGAGCACCTGCTCCTCGTCGCCGGTGGCTTTCGCCGGGTCCTCGAACTGGTGGTGGATCGTGCGTTGCGCTCCCGGCAGCACCGGACACACTTCCGCGGCATGATCGCAAACGGTCACGACCAGATCCGGTTCCAGATCCAGGAACGAGTCCACGTGCTGCGACTCCTGTCCCGAGATGTCCACGCCGGCCTCGGCCATCACCGCCACCGCGCGAGAATTCAGGCCGTGCGTTTCCACGCCGGCGGAGTACGCCCGGACCGAGTCGGCGAGCAGGTGCCGGGCCCACCCTTCGGCCATCTGGCTCCGACACGAGTTCCCGGTGCACAGGAACAGCACCTTCCGCCGGCTCACGGGCGCTCCGCCGAGTGCCGGGTTCCTTCGCGCATTCGCACCGGGCTCGCGGCCAGCCGATCCACGCGGATCACCCGATCCGTCTTTGCATCCACCTGCCCGAACGCCAGCACGCCCGTGGGGCAGCTCTGCACGCAGGCGGAACAGCGCACGCACTCCGGATCCGCCATCGGCAATCCCTTGTTCGCAAAGTTCATCACATCGATTCCCTGGTGGCACACCGACGTGCACACGTTGCAGGAGATGCACTTCTTCTTGTCGGCCAGGATCCGGAAGCGACTGAAGCGCGCGTAGATGTGCATGAGCGCCGCCAGCGGACACGCGAACCGGCACCACACGCGGCCGGAGAAGTGGAAGTACATCCCCGTGCCTACGATTCCGGCCAGCAACAGGTCCACGACCCACTTGTAATTGACGAACGAGAACGGAAACGGCAACGACGCCCCCGAGAGATTCTTGCCGTAGAGCGCCCACTGGAACACGTGGTGCACCGGATGGTCCCAGGGCAACATCCAGGCCGCCACGCGCAGGACCAGCAGCACCAGCGCCAGAGCGAGAATCACCTGCCCGGCCAGGTTCCAGCGATTGGACACCGGTCCGTGCGGCATCTTGTGACGATGCGTGTCGCCCAGGGTCTCGGCCAGCCCGCCGCACGAACAGATCCAGCCGCAGTAGGCGCCCTTGCCCGCGTAGTACACGAGAATCGGGATCAGCACGAACGTCTGCACCAGCGAGATGATCAACCACAGGGTCATGGGCTCGTGCGTGAACACGTTCCACAGGAACAGCGGCCACGCCAGGATCAAACCCGCGGCGCGCCAGTACTCGCGGCCGTGCGGATCCCATTCGCTGGCGGGGAACAGCTGGTCCACCCACCACGAAGCGGGTTGTTCGTCGTTGCGCAGGTGGACGCGGCCATCGGACAGGCGAAGGATGGCTTCGCGCGCCGGCTGCCCGTCCGGAGCCGACCGGAGAATGACGCGATCCCCCTCCTGCCGGTGCTTCCACGACACCTCGGCCCGGAGTTCCGGCCAGTCCGCAATCCCCGCCGGCAACACGTTCGCGGCGCGCGCGTCCGCGAGCAGAGCCTCGCCCGTGGCGCCGTTCCCCGTCCACTCCAACCAGCGCTCCGCCTGGCCCGGCTCCAGCCGCTCCACCGTGAACCGCTCGCCGAAACCGCCGAGACTTCCCACCCACGGAAGCACCACGATCGGCAGCACGAACAGGGGGATGGCCTGCACCAGCATCAGCGTCCAGGTCTGCGCGGTCACGTACGGCGTTCGACGACGACGGATGCGGCGCACCCCGAAGATCACGATCACGAGCGTGTAGGCCAGCGAGTACCAGGCCGCGGGCGTGCTGAACGAAGTGGCCAGCGTGGCCAGCCAGCCGACCGGCTCCGGTGGCAGCGGCAGGTTGAACGGGAACCAGCGGTGCGTCTCGAAGACGGAAGTGAGCTTGCCGCCGGCCTTCCAGTGGTAGAGGAAGGCCAACGCGCCGGCGATCGCGATCAGGGACGCCCAGAAGTTGCCGGACCGCTCCCCCACGATGGACACGCCGGACCGGCGAAAGAAATCCAGCGGCGGCTTGCGGCCGATCATCGTGAATACCACGTCGTTGGGCACCACCTCGCTCGCACCGTCCGCGTCGGTGATCTCCACCTCGCCGTCGCGGACCTCCTTCACCTGCGTGTCAAGGC
>BQJX01000601.1 GCA_021604925.1 Gemmatimonadota bacterium | reverse complement strand
GGCCGCCACCGACACGTTCGAGTCGCCCCCGGACTCCGGATTCCGCACCGCCGACCCGTCCGATGACAAGTTCCTGCACCTGGCGCTGGCCGCCGCCGCCGACGCGATCCTGACCAGCGACCGCGCGCTGCTCGAAGTGGCGGACTTTCCCGTGCCGATCGTGAAGAGCGGTCAATGGGTACGCTCTCCCGGTCGATGAAACGAAGAGGCGGTTGTCTCGCCCGCCGAGAGCCCTTACTCTGAAGAACTCCCCCGCCGACGCGCGCCGCCGGACCGAAAGGCACCCACGTGGTTTGGAGAGACTGGACCCAGAATCCCGGCGCCAAGTTGCTGTCGTTCGTGGTTGCGGTGGGGGTTTGGCTCTCGGTCACCAACCGGATCGAGTTCGAGAAGACGCTCGAGTTCCCGGTGGAGTACGTGAACGGCGCGCCCGGACTCACGTCCATCGATCCTCTCCCGGAAACCGTGCAGGTGCGGGTCCGCGGGAAAGGAAAGTTCCTCCGCTACACGCTGCGCAGCGGAATCTGCCGGGTGGACCTCAGCGGATACCAGATCGGTCGCAACCTCATCCTGTTTTCCGGCGAGGACATGGTCTTCCCCGATGACGTGGACGTGAGTCGCGTGGAAGTCCTGGAGCCGCGACGGGCCGCCGTGGACTTCGACGAGACCGTCATTCGTGACATCGCCATCTCGCCCACCGTGGTGGGCAACCCGGACCCGCGCTACATCCAGGTCGGCAAGACGTTCCTGAGTCCGGCCAAGGCCCGGGTCAAGGGGCCGCGTCGGCTCGTGGATGAGATCGGGCTGCTGGCGACCGCGGAGATCGACATCGGGCAAAAGCGAAGTACCGTGCGCAAGCGCGTGGGGCTGCGCTCTCCGGACTCGCGCACCGTGGAAGTCACGCCCATGACGGTGGAAGTGGGCATCACGATCGAGCCGCTGGTGAACGAGCAGATCAGCGGCGTGGCGCTGGCCACGTCCAGCGGCGTGGAGATGCCGGGGCTGGCCACGTTCCGACCCGCGCAGGTCACGGTGCAGATCGAGGGCGCGCGCAGCATCGTGGAAGTGGCGGCCAAGGAGATGAGTTCGTTGCTCGTGGTCAGCGACGCCTGGGAACTCGGCACGTGGCAGTTGCGCTTCCGCGAGTTCCGGGACCGCGATATCGTGTTCGGCGTGGAACGCCTCTCCTCCAATGAAGGCGCCGCGAGCGGCCGCGCGGCAACCCGGGCAGCGTCGCCCGACAGCGCCACCACCGGGCCGGAGCTGCTCCGGTTCGAGCCCACCGAGCTGGAGGTGGTCGCCCGGCTGCCGCTGCCGCGCGACGTGAACGTGCTGTCCATCTCGCCGGATCGCGTGCTGGTGGACGTGAAAGAGGTCGTGGAGGAGCTTGTGCGCGCACCGGACGGCCAGGCCCCATGATTCTGGGCATCGAGACTTCCTGCGACGAAACCTCCGTGGCGCTGTTGAACGACCAGGGAGAGGTGCTCTCCAACGTCGTGGCCTCGCAGGCCATCCACGAACTGTACGACGGGGTGGTGCCGGAGCTGGCGTCGCGCGAGCACGTGCAGAAGATGCTGCCGGTTCTGGACCGCGCCCTGGCCGAGGCCGACGTGGGCCTGGACGATGTGGACGCCATTGCGGTCACGTCCGGACCGGGACTCGTGGGTTCGCTGCTGGTCGGCGTGACCACGGCCAAGGGCCTGGCGCTGGCGCGTGACCTGCCGTTGCTGGGCGTGAATCATCTGGAAGCGCACGCGCTGTCGCCGTTCCTGGAAGCGCGTGACCTGGAGCCGCCCGTTCTGGTGCTCGTGGTGTCCGGCGGGCACACGCTGCTGGTGCACGTGAAGGCGTTGGGCGAACTGGAAGTGGTGGGCCGCACCCGCGACGACGCGGCCGGCGAAGCGTACGACAAGGTCTCGGTCATGCTGGGGCTCGGCTATCCGGGCGGGCCGGAGCTGGAACGGCTGGCCAAGAACGGCGACGCGACCGCGTTCGACTTCCCCCGCTCCTGGTTGGAGCCCGACACCCTGGACTTCAGCTTTTCCGGAATCAAGACCGCGGTCCGCGTGGTTCTCGATCGGGACGAGGAACTGCGGCGCGAGCCCCGCTCCCGCGACGTGGCGGCCAGTTTCCAGGCGGCGGTGGTGGAGGTGCTGGTCACCCGCACCCTGGCCGCGGCGGAACGACTGGGCGTCCCCTCGGTGGCGATCGCGGGGGGCGTGGCGGCCAACGGAGCGCTTCGTTCCGCGATGGAGACCGCGTGTCGGGAGACGCGGCGTCGGCTCGTGATCCCCCGCCTTGCGTACTGCGGTGACAACGCGGCCATGATCGCGCACGCGGGCAAACTCCGGCTGGATCGCGGCGAGCGCTCGGACTTCTCCCTGGATGCGCAGCCGAATCTGCCGCTCGGCGACGTTCCCAACCGGGCGCCGTCCCGGAAGAAGCGCCCCCGCTGACCTACACGTCCGTCTGCGGGTAGCACGCCACCACCGTCTTGTACCGCTCGTTGGCCAGGGCCTCGCCCTGCGCGGCCTCTTCGTCCGTGACTCCGTACTTGCGCCGCAACGACTGGACCGCGGTCAGGAGTTCGGCCAGGAACGCGGCGCGCGCCCCGGCGTCCGGGAAGCGAAGGTCCAGCGACGTGGCGAACGTGGAGACATCGCGGTCCTGAACGGCCGCCTGGTCCAGCAGCGCCAGCGAGTCCCCCGCC
>BQJX01000600.1 GCA_021604925.1 Gemmatimonadota bacterium | reverse complement strand
GTCTCCGACTCGAACGCGGTCTACGTGCACCGCGACGGGTTCCTCGGGGCCAAGCTGGTGTCGCCGCGCTCGTTCCGCGGAATGACCGGCGGCCTGATCCTCGAGACGAACGTTCCGTACGGCAATCGGGCGCGCGGCGCTTCGAACGATTCGTGGGATCCGGCGATCACGGGACTCCTCACGCTTCGGCTTCCGGACTCCAACACGTTCACGGCCGCCAACCTGCACTTCAACGTGGGCTATCACGCGTTCGGCGACGTCCGCGGGCGCACGTTCGAGGGCGCGCCGCTCTACTACCAGGAGCCCGTCTATCCGAAGGGCGACAACGATCGACTGGATCTGCGCGGCGCGCTGGAAGTCCGGTCCGAGCGCACCACCCTGTTCATCGAACTGCTTCTGGACCAGTTGCTGAGCGAAGACCTGTCCTTCTCAGAGTCGCCGCTGTTCCTGTCGTCCGGGTTCCGGGCGCCGCTGACCGAGTCGTTCTCGTTCCTGCTGGCGGCCAAGATCTCGCTGGCCTCCGATGATCTGGAGACCACCCGCTTCCGGTCCGCCGATGACATCTATCCCGACTGGCAGCTGGGCTTTGCGGTGGCGTGGTCGCGCCGCGGGGCGGGAGCGGACCGCGACGGGGACGGGGTTCCCGATCGACTGGATCAGTGTCCGTACGAGGCGGAGGACCTGGACGGCTGGGAGGACTCGGACGGCTGTCCGGATCTCGACAACGACAACGACGGTGTGCCGGACGCGTTCGACGGCGCGCCGAACCTCCCGGAGGACCGGGACGGGTTCCTGGACACGGACGGCATCCCCGATCCCGACAACGACGGGGACGGCGTGCCCGACAGCCTGGACCACTGTCCGCTGGCGCCGGAGGACATGGACGGGATCGCGGACGGCGACGGTTGCCCGGAGACGGATGCGGACGGCGACGGAATCCTGGACGAGGACGACCTCTGTCCGCTGGAAGCCGAAACCGTGAACGGCGTGGAAGACGACGACGGCTGCCCGGACGAGACCGGCCAGGTGGGCGCCACGCCCATGATCCAGGTGATGTGGGAAGGGCGCGCGGTCGCGCCGCAGTCCGGCGGGTTTGCCGAAATCAATCGGCTGGCCGAGGATCTCCTGAGCGGCGAGCACTCGTCGGTGGAGATCCGCGTGCGCACCCTGGTGGACCGTGCGGATCAACGCGCGTTCGAACTCGCGCGCCAACGGGCCGCCTACCTGAAGGCGTTTCTCGTGTCGGCCGGCGTGGAGGAGGAACGGGTGAGGACGGTGAGCGAGGCCGGCCCGGATCCCCTGACCGGCTACACCGGGACGTTCGATGGCGACGGGCGCGCTCGGTTCGTGCTGGATTCCTCGGGCACGCGCTAGCCGCGCCCGCCTTCGTCTTCTTCGCGGGCCTTGGCGCGCTCCCACACCTGGTCCATCTCCGGCAAGGTCATCCGGCGGTCTTCGGCGTTCACGGCCTTCTCCACCTCGCGGAAGCGGCGCTCGAACTTCTTGATCGTGCCCACCAGGACTTCCTCCGGATTCCGATTCAGGAACCGGAGCAGGTTCACCACCGCGAACAGCACGTCGCCCAGCTCCTGGACCGCGTGGTCCGTATCGCCGCGGTGATAGGCTTCGCGGACCTCGCCCATTTCCTCTTCGACCTTGGCGAAGACCGGATCCGGGTGCTCCCAGTCGAACCCGATGGCGGCCGCCCGCTCCTGGACCCGGCGCGCGCGCATGAGAGCGGGGAGGCTGTGCGGAATCCCGTCCAGGACGGAATCGCGGCCCTCCTTGCCCTCTTTCTTCTTCTGCTCTTCCCAGACGCGCTTGGCGTCGTCCGGACTGCTGGCTTCGGCGTCGCCGAACACGTGCGGATGCCGGCGGTAGATCTTCTCGTAGGCGCCGTCGAGGAGTTCCTTGACCGTGAACTGCCCCTCTTCCTCCGCCAGGATGGCCATGAACAGCAGGACGTAGAACAGGTCGCCCATCTCCTCCCGGAACTCCGCCGGGTCGCCGTCGGAGTGGGCCTCCAGGACTTCGTAGGTCTCCTCGAGCAGGTTGGGCTTGAGGGTCTCGATCGTTTGGTCGGCGTCCCACGGACAGCCGCCCGGGGCGCGCAGGTGCAGCTCGAGATCGAGCAGTCGTTGAAAGGCCTCGGCCGGCATGGGTTCCTCCTATTGCGGTTCCCGAGAGCGTACAGGCCCGTACCACCAGCGGCAACCCTGGGTCGGCGGTGGCCGCCTTCGGTGTCCTTGCCGCCGGCCGGGACCTCTCTTATGTTTGCCGGACCGTGGTGCGTTCCAAAACGTGCGGGTGTCGTTTCCGGGGGTGAGTGTGGAACAGCTGAGTGCCTGGGTGGAGGTGGACCTCGACGCCTTTGCGTCGAACCTGAGGAAGATCCGGGAGCGGGTGGGGCCGGCCGTGCGCATTCACCTGGTGGTGAAGGCCGATGCGTACGGGCACGGGGCGCCCGCCATCGCCAAGGTGGCGCTGGAGGAAGGCGTGCACTCGCTCGGCGTGGCCACCCTGGACGAAGGCGTGGAGCTGCGGCAACACGGGATCGAAGGTCCCGTGCTCATCCTGTCGCCCACGTTGCCCTCCGAGGCGCGTCGCGCGGTCGAACACGGGTTGATGGCCACGGTCGGCAACCCGGCTTCGGCCCGGGCGCTGAGCGAGGCTTCCGTGTCGCTCGGGCGGCGATCCTCCGTGCACGTGGA
>BQJX01000599.1 GCA_021604925.1 Gemmatimonadota bacterium | reverse complement strand
CCGGCGGCGAGCGTCCGGAGATCCGGTCCTCGGTCTGCGTTCCGGTTCTGGCCGAGGGCGATCTCATCGGCGTGCTGAACGTGAACTCCGATCCCACGCGTGAGCCGTTCAACAACGACGACCTTCGCGAAGTGGCGCGCCTGGGTCGCAGCATGGGCGCCGCACTGGATCGCTCGCGGCAGCTGCGCCGGATGCGCGGCCGCTCGTTCGAACTGTCGGTGCGCGACGAGATCGAAGCGCTCGGTTCCACTTCGGATGATCTGCTCAGTCGCCTGCGTCGGATCACCGGCCGCATCGTGCAGATGCTGAGCGTGGATACGTGCGGCATCTGGTTGCACGAGTCGGAGCACGACAGCTTTGCGCTGCGGGCCGTGTCCGGGCTTTCGGTCGTGTCGATGGACGCGATCAGCGTTCCCGCCGGGACCGGGCTCGTGGGCTGGGTGGCCAAGAACCTTCGCCCGCTGGTGCTGCGCAGCCAGTCGGACGATCCGTCGGATTCGAACGCGCCCCGCCTCACGAACGTGGGCGTGCCGATCCGCTTCCAGACGGAGTTGCTGGGCGTGCTGACCGTCGAGTCCACGGCGGCCACCGTGATGGACGACGAGCGCGTGGCGTTGATCGCATCGGTGGCGTCGGTGGTGGGCGAGCAGATCGGACGCTCCCGCGCCTACGAGGACTCCGAACGCAAGGTCACGCTGCTCTCCGCGTTGAGCGAGCTGGGAGTGGCGTTCGCGGCCGCGACCGAGCGCGTGAGCCTGTGCAAGCTGGTCACGTTCAGCGCGTCCACGCTCATGGAGTCCGAGGTGTCCACCATCCGCCTGCTCCGCGAGGGGATGACGCCCGGCGGCCCGCAGCTGGAGGTCTACGAACTGCTCGCGTCGCATGGCGCCACGGTGGGCAACGACGAGCCGCTGGCGGACCTGGAGGATCGCATCGTGATGGAGGTCGCTCGACAGCAGCGGCCGTGCACGCGACACGATCTTCCGACCGAGGACATCGAACGCGTGCTGCAACGCTCCAACGTGGCCGCGTTCCTGGGCATCCCCATGTGGTCGGCCGACACGTTGATCGGCGTGCTGGCGGTGTTCCGCGTGGCCAGTCCGAACGGCTCGCGTCGCGACTACCAGGAGCACGAACTGGAGATCGCGGAGCGGCTGGGCGACTACGCCGCGGCGGCCGCGCATCGGTTCGTGCTGGGTGGCGAGGCGAACGACTCGTGAAGAACGACGACCTGACGTTGACGCGCGAGCAACGCGCGGAGCGAACGCGCGCCACGCTGGGCCGGGTGGGAAACATCCCCACGCTGCCGCCGGTGCTGCTGCAGGTCTGGGACCTGACCAATCAGCAGAACACGTCGGCGCGCGACCTGGCGCGCGTCATCGAATCGGATCCGGGACTCACCGGCGCGCTGCTTCGTCTGTCCAACTCGGCGTACTTCGGATTCCCGCGCAAGGTGGCCACCGTGACCCAGGCGGTCGTGGTGCTGGGCTTCGACACGGTGAAGAGTCTGGCGATGGGCGCCTCCGTGTTCCGGGCGCTGCCCTCGCCGTCGGCGGGGCTGGATCCCTCGGCGTTCTTTCACCACAGCCTCATGACGGCCATGGCGTCGCGCGTGGTGATGGAGCGCCGGCAGCCCTCGGAAGCGGGGGCCGCCTTCTCGGCCGGAATCCTGCACGACCTGGGCAAGCTCGTGATCGGCGAGTACCTGTCCAAGGCGGTCCCCGGGATCGAGCGAAGGGTGGGGGAGGGCTTGGCCCCGGAGGACGCCGAGACCGAGGAGCTGGGCCTGAGCCACGCCGAGATCGGCGCGTGGTTCGCAACCAGCTGGAACTTTCCCGACGAGCTGACCGAAGCCGTGCAGTGGCACCACCGGCCGGCGGACGCGCCCCGGTTCCCCGAGATCGTGGCCAGCGTCCACCTGGGCGACGTCCTGGCGCATCGGGTGGGAGCGACCGGCAGCGGACGGAGCGTGGCCCCCGAGCCGGACCCGGCCGCCCTGGCCGGGCTGGGCCTCCATCCGGACGACCTGGAAGGCATCTGTGAGCAGATCGCGAGCCTCGAAATCGGCGCGTCGCGGGCGCGCGAAACCCTGGGAGCCTGAGCCATGGACGAGATCACGACGCCCCCGCCCGACTCGGTCGAGCCCGACGATCTGCCGACCGCAATGCAGCGCCGGGCTCGCCAGGTGGGGCACGACCTGAACAACGCGATCGGGGTCGTGAGCGGCCGGGCGGAGCTGGCCCTGATCCACATCCAGCGCGGGAACGCCGAAGGGGCGGAAAAGGGTCTCCAGGTCATCCTGGAACAGATCGAACGAATGCAGGCCCTGAGCGCCTCCCTCCGGGAGCTCAATCGGCCATGACTTGACCCCCCTCCCGGCCGTGAGTAACCTCGATCCGCTTCGTTTCTTGCACCCGTGCGGGTGCCACCGGGATCCAAGCCGGATCGAGCCGCCAAGGGGGAATCGCAATGTCCGTGAAGATCGGAATCAACGGGTTCGGACGCATCGGGCGTCTCGTTTTCCGCGCGCTGGCTGCCAAGCCGGGCGTCGAAGTCGTGGCCGTCAATGACCTCACGGACGACGCCACGCTGGCTCACCTTCTCAAGTATGACTCCGTGCACGGTGGTTTCGGCACGAGCGTGAAGGCCGTGGATGGCGGCATCGACATCGACGGCAAGTTCGTGCGGGTGTTCTCGGAGCGGGATCCCGGCA
>BQJX01000598.1 GCA_021604925.1 Gemmatimonadota bacterium | reverse complement strand
AGAACTTGCGGGGCGCGTCCTCCATGAAGTCCGAGGCCTCGATCCAGAGCTCGCCGGAGAACGGGACCTTGCGGGTTCCGGAGGTCTCGTCCTGCGGGTTGTTCACGGCGTCGAGCTGGTCCACCTTGCCCTCGGGCCAGTTGGTGATGACCACCTTGACCGGATCCAGTACGCCCATCACGCGCGGCGCCACCTGGTTGAGTCGCTCGCGCACGCAGAACTCCAGCATGCCGTAGTCCACGATGTTGCGGTCCTTGGCTACTCCGACCCGATCGCAGAAGTCGCGGAGGGACTCGGGCGGAAAGCCGCGTCGGCGCATGGCCGCCAGGGTGGGCATGCGCGGATCGTCCCAACCCTGCACGATGCCTTCTTCCACCAGCGCCCGGAGCTTGCGCTTGGACATGACGGTGTGGGCCAGCGAGAGCCGCGCAAACTCGATCTGCTGTGGATGGTGCAGGTCCAGCTGATTCAGGAACCAGTCGTACAACGGCCGCTGGTTCTCGAACTCCATGCTGCACAGCGAGTGCGTCACGCCTTCGATGGAGTCGGACTGGCCGTGGGCCCAGTCGTACATGGGATAGATGGACCACTCGCTGCCGGTGCGATGGTGCGGCGTCTTCACGATGCGGTACATCACGGGATCGCGCAGTGCGATGTTGGGCGAGGCCATGTCGATCCTGGCGCGCAGGACGTGCGAGCCCTCGTCGAACTCGCCGCTGCGCATGCGCGCGAAGAGATCCAGGTTCTCCTCGACCGACCGATCTCTCCACGGGCTGTTCTTGCCCGGCGCGGTCAGCGTGCCCCGGTGCTCGCGGATCTCGTCGGCGGAGAGGTCGTCCACGTAGGCCTTGCCCTGGCGAACCAGCTCCGTGGCCCAGTCGTACAGCTGCGGAAAGTACTCCGAAGCAAAGAGCGACCGCTCGCCCCAGTCGAAGCCCAGCCAGCGCAGATCGTCCTCGATGGCGCGGACGAAGCGATCGTCTTCCTTGGCGGGGTTCGTGTCGTCGAAGCGCAGGTTGCAGCGGCCGCCGAACTCCTCGGCGATGCCGAAACTCACGCAGATCGCCTTGGCGTGCCCGATGTGCAGGAAGCCGTTCGGCTCGGGCGGGAAGCGCGTGACGACCTTGCCGCCAAACCGTCCGGACTCGTTGTGCTCGCGCACGATCCGCTGGATGAAGTTCATCCGCTCCTTGGGGGCGGTGCCGTCGGCTCCCTCGGCGCCCGCGGGGGGCGGTGGCTTGGCGGTCATGAGCTGGCTTCCTTTCTCTCGGAGGACACGTCCTCCACCCGGGCCAGGGCCCGATCGATTCTGTCCAGGCACACGTTGCGGCCCAGGATCTCGAGGATCTCGAACATCCCGAAGCCGACCGCCTTGCCGGTGGTGGCCACGCGCAGGGCGTGAATGATATCGCCGATGCGGATCCCGCGGGATTCCACGAACCCGTGAATCGCGCGGTCCAGTGCAGCGGCGGAGAAGTCCGTCTGCTCGGCCAGCGACGTGCGCAGCTCGCCCAGCAACTCGGCGGCGTTCTCCGGCTTCACCAGGCGCTTCTGGAACGCCTTCTCGTCGAACTCGACCGGGCGACTCGTATCGAAGAAATCGCCGTACTCGAGGATGTCGCCCCACACCTTGATCCGGTCGCCCGCCGCGGCCACGATCTGCGTGACCAGCGCGCGCTCGGCCTCCGACGGGGGAGTGGCAATCCACCCCACCTTCTGCACGTAGGGAAGCACGTGCTCCACCTTCTGCTTCAGCGGGACAGCCTGCGCGTAGCGTTCCTGGAAGGCGAGCAGCTTCTTCGCGTCGAAGCTCGCGGGCGCGTGGTTCACGCGCTCCAGCGTGAAGTGCTGGATCATCTGCTCGCGCGTGAAGTCCTCGGTCTTGTCGTCCAGCGACCAGCCCAGCAGCAGCAGGTAGTTCACCACGGCTTCCGGCAGGTACCCCACCGTCTCGTAGAAGCCCACTACCACCGGATTGAAGAGATCCGGATCCGTGGGCGCGCCGATCTGCTCCGCAATACTCAGTCCGTGCTGGTGCACCTGCGCAAAGTCCGGGTTCTTCAGGTACTTCGCGATCTTGCGCTTGCTGAGCTTGTTCTTGCTGCCCGGCTCCGCCACAAACGGAAGATGGGCGTGGATTGGCGGCGTGAGGCCCAGCGCCTCGGCGATGAAGATCTGGCGCGGCGTGTTGGGCAGGTGCTCCTCCGCGCGGATGACGTGGCTGATCTGCATCTCCTGGTCATCCACCACGTTCGCGAGGTGGTAGAGACAGGAGCCGTCCGCTCGCTGGATGACATGGTCCTGCTCCCGCGCCCACTCGAACTCCACGTCGCCGCGGACCAGATCGTGGAAGCGGCAGCTGCCTTCGCGCGGCATGCGCAATCGAACCACGCCGGTGCGCCCCTCGGCCTCGAAGCGCCGGCGGTCGTCCGGCGTCTCCGCGCGCCAGCGTCGGCTGTACAGGAAGTTGCGCTTCTCCGCGCGGGCCGCGTCGCGCTCCTCGGCGAGCTCCTCGGGAGTGGCGTAGTCCCAGTAGGCGTGGCCGCCGGCCAGCAGCGTCTCCGCCGCGGCCGAGTAGCGATCCGAGCGCTCGGACTGGCGATACGGCCCGAAGTCACCGCCCACCTCGGGTCCCTCGTCCCAGTCCAGGCCCAGCCAGCGGAAGCCGTCCAGAATGGGCCGAAGGGCTTCTTCGATGTTCCGCTCGCGGTCCGT
>BQJX01000597.1 GCA_021604925.1 Gemmatimonadota bacterium | reverse complement strand
GACGGCGTGGAGTGGTCGCCGGTCACCATGACGAGCTCCGGCGCCACGTCCTCCACTTTGCCCAGCAGCGCGTCCACGGTCTCGATCACGGCCACCTTGCGATCGAAATCGCCGTCCTCACCCGCCGAGTCGGTCTGCTTGATGTGCAGGTAGACGAAGTCCGACTGCGCGAACGCGCCGGCCAGGGCGTCGAACTCCGCTTCGATCGACGGCATCTCGGGCAGCGCCGTCATGCCCACGAGCTTTCCGAGCCCGCGGTACATCGGATACATGGCGATGGCACTGGCCTTCAACGCGAACTTTTCCTCGAACGGAGTGGGCGGATCCCAGCCGGCAAAGCCGCGCAGCAGGATGTCGTTCGCGGCCTTCTCGCCGGCAAGAATCTCGCGCGCCTGCGCGATAAACGACGTGACCACTTCCACGGTCCGTCGTCCCGCGGGCGTATCGTCCAGCGCCCGCGGATCCTGGGCGGGAACGCCGGTCGCCTGCGGATCCGTGTCCGCCAGGGCGCCGCTCAGGCCGTCGGCGCGGAACACCACCACCGCGCGATGCTCCTTCTCCGCCTTCACCGTGACTTCCACGCCGGGAATCTTCACGCCGTCCGCCAGCAGCTGCGCCACGCGGCGGCCCTCGTCGCTGGAGATGCGGCCCGCGCGCCGATCCGTGACGTTGCCGTGGGCGTCGCGGGTGGCAAAGTTGATGCGCGCCGCCACGTCGCGCGTGGTCATCTCCAGCGCGGCCCCCAACGCCGAGAGAACACCGCGCCCCACGTTGTCGCGAATCGGGTCATAACCGAAGAGCGCCAGATGCGCCGGTCCGCTCCCGGGAGTGATCCCGGGACCCACCGGATCCAGCAGGCCGGTCGCCCCTTCGGCCGCCCAGCGATCGAGATGCGGCGACCGGGCCGACTCGAGCTCGGTGCGGCCGGTCTTCGGGTGCGGCAGGCCGCCCAGCCCGTCCAGGACCAGCAGCAGGATCTTCGCGTCGGACGAGTTGAAGAGCGACGGCAGAATCGAATCGGTCACGGGCCACCTCCAGGAAGTCGGCGGGGAGGATAGCACGCGTCTTCCGTCCGCACGGATCGTAAAATCGGGTCCGGGGAGGGGCCCAAGGTTCCGTCCGGGCACGGGGAGCGCTATGCTGGATCGATCGTCCGTCCGTTCTCCTCTGCTTCGAGGCACCCATGCGCTTCCGCTCCGCCCGGCTTCCGCTGCTGCTCCTGCTCACGGCCGCTCCCGCGACCGCCCTGGACGTGGTCTCCACCACGCCGGGACGCTACGCGCTCCACGTTCCCGCCTCGTTGACCGAGATCCGTCTGACGCTGGATGCCGCTCCCGGGACGCCCCCCACCGGCTCGGTGCGCGTTTCGGGAACGATGTCGGGCCTCCACGCGGGCACGGTGGCCGTGGTCGGGAACGACCTCGTCTTCACGACCACCGAGCCGTGGCAGCCGGGCGAGATGGTGCACGTGAACCTGCGCAGCGACATCTCGGCCGGCGGCGGCAACGCGCTCACCGGCGGGCACTACTTCGCGTTCACGGTGGCGGCCGGCGCCGCGCCCGCGGACTGGCCCGACCCGGTGGTGTACCCGGCGGCCAGCGTCCCGTACTTCCTGTACGGCGGCGATCTGGACGGCGACGGCACGCCGGACATCGCCGTGCCGAACGAGGGGACGCACGACGTGTCGGTGTGGACCAACCCCAACGGGAACGGCGCCCTGTCGGCGCGAACGGACTACGGCGTCGGCCTCACGCCTTCGTCCGTCTACGGCGACGACTTCGACAACGACGGGGACATCGATCTGGCGTCCGCCGACATCCAGTCGGGCACGGTCACCGTTCTCCTGAACCAGGGAGACGGGACGTTCCTGCCCGGCGTTGCGTACCCGGCCGGCTCCACCACGCGGCAGGTCCACGGCGGCGACTTCGACGGCGACAACGACATCGACCTGTGTGCCACGTCGTTCACCTCGGGCGAAGTGTTCCTCTACACGAACCAGGGGAACGGCACGTTCGACGCCGGCGTCTCGTACACCGACCTCGCGGCCGGACCGTTCGCGATCTGCACGGCCGACGTGAACCTGGACGGGTGGCTCGACTTCGGAGTGGCGTGTCAGAACGCGGACTCCGTCACCGTGGTCATCAACCAGGGAGGGGGCGTCTTCTCCACGCTGGGCAGCTATCCCACCGGGAACGGGCCGTGGGACCTCGTCGGCAACGACATGGATGGCGACGGCGACTTCGACTTCGTCACGGTCACTTCGTTCAACAACCGGATCCAGATTCTCCGGAACGACGGCACCGGCGCCCTGTCGAAGAGCGGGAACTTCGCGGGGCTCTTCCCGCTGGGCGTCCACGTGGCCGACGTGGACGGCGACGGCGATATCGACGCGCTCTCGGCGAACTTCAACTCGGGAACGGTGGGCGTGTATCTCAACAACGGGAACGGTGGACTCACGCTGGACACGACGCTGGACGTGCACCGGAGCGGGTCCTACGTGTGGGCGCACGACCTCGACGGCGACAGCGATCTGGATCTGACGGTCGTGGACGAGCTGTCGGACTCGCTCTACGTGTTCCTGAACGAGCCGGTCGTGGACGCGCCTGACCTGGGAGGTCGCACGACGACCGGGCCGCGCCTGACCGCCCGCCCCAGCCCGATGCGACCCGGCGGCGGCACCGTGCTGCGACTGTCGGGAATCGGGGACCGCGCCACCGTG